>DASUYI010000246.1:0-4364 GCA_036377475.1 Steroidobacteraceae bacterium
GCGCACGGTCGATGCTGACATCCGGCCGCACCCGGGCGATCACCTGGTCGTACCGCAAGGCACGCGTTGCCCGGCCGAGCGGGAGTCGGATGATAAACGGTTGCCAGAAGTCGACAGCCGCGTCGAAACTGAACGACGCGGGCATCACGCCCACCACGCGCCACGGATCCTCGTCGTCGGCGAACCGCACCGTGCGTTCGATGATCGCTGGATCCCCCCCGAACAGCCGCCGCCACGCGCCGTGGGAAATCACCACCTCGCGTCGCGTCTCGCGCGTGTACTGACGTTCGGGCTGGAACCCGCGCCCAAGCGCAGGCGGTACGCCGAGCACTTCAAAAAACGACGGCGACACACCCATCGTCACGATCGGCTGTTCGCTGGCACCTTCGAGAAAACGGATCCGCCGGTCGGTGAAGAGAGCGGTCGACTCGAGCGAAGCACCGGCCGTGCGCCATTCATGAAAAGCGGGTTCCGACACATCCTCCTTCGGCTTGCCCTTGGCGCGATTGGACTCGTAGATGCGAATCAGTCGCTCGGGGGCGGGATACGGCAGCGGCTGCAACGAGACGCCATAGGCGACCGAGAAGATGGCAGTGGAGGCGCCGATGCCAAGCGCCAGCACGACTATCGCCGCGATAGCGAAGCCGGGCGCGCGGCGCACGAGCCGTAACGCATGGCGGACGTCGCCGCCGAGTCCCTGCAAGGGGGAGGCAGGGCTAACCTCCTGCGCGACCCGACGCAAACGGACGACTGCCACATGGCAGACGATCGCGAGCGCCGGGCGCCATATGCGCCTTCCGGCGCGGCGGAGCTCTTCGAGATCGCCGACGATTGCATCGGCGAGCTTCGTGTCGGTGAGCCGGGCGAGGCACCGGTAGAGAAGGCGCATGTCTATTTCCCCAGGACTGGTTCGAGTCCGTCCCAGAGGCTCAGGAGGGTGCGGCGCGAGGCCTTCAGGGCGAGCAATGCCGGCTTCGTAACGGCATAGCAGCGCTTCGCGCGTCCTCCCCGTTCGGCCGTCGGTTCGCTCAAGGTCGAGGTGAGCAATCCTTTCTTTTCAAGACGGTCGAGGGTCATGTAGACCGCTCCGCGCGACACCGTTCGATCCGTATGCCGCTCCAGCTCCTGATGCACCGTTACGCCGTACGCGTCGTCGTGCACCTGAAGCACAGCAAGAAGGATCATTTGCTCGAATTCTGCGATCACGGGCGTCTCGCTCATGAAGACACATATTAGACCAACATTGTTGGTCTAATAAACTCCTAACGCCGAACTCCTCACTTCTAAATCACACTCTTCGTCACACCCGCCCCAGCCACAGGACCGGTTTTTACCCGGCGGCGTCTATTAGGAGTTAGGAGTTAGGAGTTAGGAGTTAGGAGTTAGGAGTTAGGAATTAGGAGTTCGGCGTTACGATCACCAGTCACAGACTTTTCACAGGACCAACCGCGGGCCCGGATCGGGTGGCGGTAAAATCCGGGAACGGGGCCTCTCCTTGTTTCAATTCCTGTTCGAATATCGCCGCATCGTCTTCGACCAGGGGGAGTTCCGCTTTGCACCTGTGCCGGGCTCGTACGTCGCGTTGGGCCTCGCCGGCATCGCCGTTGTTCTCGCGATTCTCAGTTACCGGCGCGCGTTGCGCAGTCCCGCCGCGTTCGCGCTCACCCCGGCCGCTCTGAGTTTCCGGCGTAAGGCACTCGGCCTGGCGTTCATCCGAATCGCGCTGATCGCGATCATCGCGGCCTGCCTCTTCCGGCCGGTGCTCGTCGTGAAGGCGGCCGTTCCGCAGCAGAACTTCCTGGCCGTGCTGCTCGACGACTCGCGCAGTATGCAGATCGGCGATCACGCGTCGAGCGAGACCGGGGCGCTGGCGCCGCGCGGTGATTTCGCACGCCACGAGTTCGGCGACAGGACTACCGGCCTGCTGAAGGCGCTCTCAGACAAGTTCGTCGTGCGGACGTTCCGGTTTTCGTCCACGGCGTCGCGCATGGCCAACGTCAACGAGCTGACGCTGGGCGGCGCAGAAACGAAGCTGGGGGCGGCGCTCGACGGTGTGCGGCAGGAACTTGCCGGGCTGCCGCTTGCGGGAGTGGTGCTCGTGAGCGATGGCGCCGACACGACGGATGCGGCCCTTACCGATGCCGTGCTCGCCATGAAAGCCGCGGCGCTGCCGGTGTTCACCGTCGGGGTCGGGAAGGACCAACTCGAGCGCGACGTCCAGGTCGACCGCGTCTCGTCTCCCCGTCAGGCGCTCAAAGGCACGTCGCTGCTGATCGATGTCGTCGTCCGCCAGACCGGATTTGCGGGGCAGACGGTGGCGCTCGACGTCGAAGACGAAGGGCGCATCGTTGGCACACAGCAGGTGAAGCTGCCCGATGACGGCGAGCCCGCGTCGGTGCGCGTGCGGGTGATGGCGGCCGATGTCGGCCCGCGCGTGCTGACCTTCCGGATCGCTCCGCGCAACGGCGAGGTGATCACCCAGAACAACAAGCGCGACGCGCTGCTGAACGTTGTCGACCGCCCGGAACGCATCCTCTATTACGAGGGTCAGCCGCGGTTCGAGATGAAGTTCATTCGTCAGGCGATCAAGGAAGACAAGAACCTGCAGCTGATCACGCTGTTGCGGACGGCCGAGAGCAAGTATTACCGGTTCGACGTGGACGATAAAGAACATCTGGCCGCCGGCTTTCCGAAAACGCGCGAAGAGTTGTTCGCGTACCGCGGGCTCGTGCTGGGCAGCATCGAGGCGATGGCGTTCACGGGCGATCAGTTGCGCATGATCGCGGAATTCGTGGAGCGGCGCGGGGGCGGGCTGCTCGCGCTCGGTGGGGCGGGCGCGTTCAGCGAAGGGGGATATGCGGGCACGCCGGTCGCCGATGTCCTGCCTGTGGTGCTCGAACGGCTGGCGCGCGGGCAAAGCACCGCCGGCGGCGACGAGGGTCTGGTTTCAACGCAGCTCGTGGTGAAACCAACGCGCGCCGGTCTCGGTCATGCGGTCACGCAGATTGCACCGAACGAACAGGCCTCGGCCGAGCGGTGGAGCGAGCTGCCGGCGCTGACGACGGTGAATCCGATTCGCAGCATCAAGCCGGGCGCCACCGCGCTTCTCAGCGGTACCGACGACCGTCGGCGCGACGTCGTCGTGCTCGCTTCACAGCGATACGGACGCGGCAAATCGATCGCGCAGATGGTGCAGGACTCGTGGCTCTGGCAGATGGACGCCAAGATGTCGCTCGAAGATCAAACCCACGAGAACTACTGGCGCCAGATGCTGCGGTGGGTCGTCGACGGCGTGCCCGACACGGTCGACGTGCACACGCTTACCGATCGCGTGAGTCCGGGTGAAACGATCACGATCGTCGCCGACGTCGTCGACAAGGCGTTCGTCGAGGTGAACGACGCCAAAGTCCTCGCGCATGTGCGCCGGCCGAACGGCAGCATCGACGACGTGCCGATGCAGTGGACGGGGGAGCAGAACGGCGAGTATCGGGCGACGTTCGCCACGAAGGAAGAAGGGCTCTACACCGCCGACGTCGAGGCTTCGCGCGGCGCGACGCCGCTCGGGCGCAGCGCCACGCAGGTGCGAGCGGTGCAGAGCGACGCGGAATACTTCGACGCCGCCATGCAGGCGCCGCGGTTGCAGCGGATCGCCGAGGAGACGGGTGGCAAGTTCTATACGACCGCGGCGGCGGCGGGACTGCCGCAGGATCTGCAGTACTCCGGTCGTGGCGTGACGACGATCGAAGAGCTCGAACTGTGGCACATGCCCATCGTGTTGCTGACGCTGCTCGGCCTGATGTTCGCCGAGTGGGGGCTGCGCAGAAGGGCAGGCCTCGCGTGACCCGGCCTGCGTTCGTCCTTCTGCTGCTATTGGTGGCGATTCCCGCGTACGCGCAGAACGCGCACGTGGCGGTGATCGTCGGGCTGGCCGGCGAGCCGGAGCACGGCGAGACGTTTCGCCGCTGGGCGGCGACGCTAGTCGACCACGCGACCGCCCGCCTCGGCGTTCCACGCGAACGTGTCGTCTACTTGTCAGACCAGCCCGAGCAGGACGCGAAGCGCGCGACGGGCAAGTCGTCGAAGGACGAGATCGAAAAGACGCTGAGTGCCATGGCCGCGTCTGCCGGTGCCGACGATCCGGTGTTCATCGTCCTGATCGGCCACGGGACGTTCGACGGCAAAGTGGCGAAATTCAACCTGCCGGGTCCCGACATGACGCCGGCAGACTTCGCGCCGCTGCTCAAGAAGTTCACGTCGCGCAAGGTCGTGTTCGTCAATACCGCGAGCTCCAGTGCTCCGTTCGTCGACGCGCTGTCGGCCGACGGGCGCACGATCGTCACGGCCACGCGCACGGGCGCCGAGAA
>DASUYI010000247.1:0-7763 GCA_036377475.1 Steroidobacteraceae bacterium
GCGTCCTTGAACGATCGGGTGTGGGTGTGCACCTCGCGCTGGTTGACCAGGCAGCCCTTGTTGTCGTGCACGAACTCGATCGGGTCCTCGATCGTGATGATGTGGTCGGGACGGTTGTCGTTGACGTAGTTGACCATCGCGGCAAGCGTCGTCGACTTGCCCGAGCCGGTGGGCCCAGTGACGAGCACGAGGCCGCGCGGCTGCATCGCGACGTCCTTGAAGATCTTCGGCGCGTTGAGGTCGTCGAGCGTCAGCACCACGGACGGGATGCTGCGGAACACGGCTGCCGCGCCGCGGTTCTGGTTGAATGCGTTGACGCGGAAGCGCGCGAGCTTCGGGATCTCGAACGAAAAGTCGGTCTCGTAGAATTCTTCGTACGCCTTCCGTTGCTTGTCATTCATGATGTCGTACACCATGCTGTGCACTTCCTTGTGCGTCAGCGGTGGCATGTTGATCCGCTTCATGTCGCCGTCGACGCGGATCATGGGCGGGACGCCCGACGACAGGTGCAGGTCGGAGGCTTTGTTCTTGACGGCGAATGCCAGCAGCTGCGCGATGTCGACGGCCATCATGACTCCCTTGGGCCTGCGTCCCGCACCCGGATGCGGGCGGTCTCGCAGGCGGACCGCAGTATAGATCAGGCCCTCCGACCCCAATATGTTAACTGCTCCGCAGTTCTCACCCGCCGCGCTGCAGTCGGTGCGGGACCGCATCGATCGGGCGGCGCGACAGGCGGGCCGGGACCCTGCGGCGATCTGTCTGCTCGCGGTGGGCAAGCAGCAGCCGGCGTCGATGCTCCGCGCCGCGTACGATGCCGGGCAACGCGATTTCGGCGAAAACTTCGCGCGGGAAGGCGCGGCGAAAGCCGACGAACTGGCGGACCTCGCCGACCTGCGCTGGCATTTCATCGGTCACCTGCAGGCGAACAAGACGCGCGAAGTCGCGGAGCGATTCGACTGGGTGCACACGGTGGACCGCGAACGCATCGCCGCCCGCCTGAGCGCCCAGCGACCGCACCACGCCCCGCCGCTGCAGGTACTGCTGCAGGTGCGGCTCGCCGACGAGCCCGCGAAGGGCGGCATTGCGCCGGACGCCGTGGCGTCGCTCGCCACCGTCGTCGCAAACCTGCCGCGGCTCCGGCTCAGGGGCCTGATGTGCATTCCCCCGCCTGCGCCGACGCTCGACGCCCAGCGTGCGCCGTTTCGCGAGTTGCGCACGCTGCTGGAGCGACTCAATGCGAACGGCCACCAGCTGGACACGCTCTCGATGGGGATGAGCGACGACCTGGAGGCCGCGGTCATGGAAGGCGCGACGATCGTGCGCGTCGGCACGGCAATTTTCGGCGCGCGGCCGCGGGACTGACTGCGCCCGGCAACACGGCGGATCACATGCGATGAAAAAGCGAATCGCGTTCGTGGGTGGCGGCAACATGGCGACCTGCCTGGTCGGCGGCTTGATCGCGCGGGGGACGATGGCCGCCTCGATCGTCGTCGCGGACCCGGTGGAGTCACAACGGCACAAGCTGCAGGCCAGGTTCGGGGTTCAGACCGACGCGTCGGGCGCGACCGCCGTGCAGGAAGCCGACGTCGTGGTGCTGGCGGTGAAACCGCAGCAGATGGCGGAGGCCGCGCGCGCCATCGCGCCGACGGTGACCGGACGACGGCCGCTGGTCATCTCGATCGCGGCCGGCATCCGGCTCGCCGACCTGGCCCGCTGGCTCGGCCCCGGAGTACCGCTCGTGCGCACGATGCCGAACCTGCCGGCCCTGATCGACGCAGGCGTGACGGCGCTGTTCGCGCCGCCCGAGGTGGACGCGGAAGCGCGACGCGACGCCGAGACCATCCTCGGCACCTGCAGCAAGACGGTATGGATCGAGCGCGAAGAACTGATGGACGTGGTGACCGCCGTCTCCGGCACCGGGCCGGCGTATTTCTTCCTGCTGATGGAAGTCCTGCAGGCCGCGGCTGTCGATCTCGGCCTCGACCCGGAAACGGCCCGGACGCTCTGCATCGAGACCGCCCAGGGCGCCGGACGCATGGCAGCCGCCTCGGAGTTCGCGCCAGCGACGCTGCGCGAACAGGTCACGTCGCGCGGCGGCACGACCGCCGCGGCCATGCACGTGCTTAACGACGCCGGCGTGCGTGATATTTTTGCGCGGGCCGTCGCCGCCGCGTCCGCTCGCTCCAGTGAACTGGCGCGGGAATACGGCGCCGGCTGAGACTCAGTCCGAACGACCAGAGGCAGGACCTGCAACGATGAACGACGCGCTGTATTTCGTGCTGAACACGCTGCTCACGCTGGTCGTGGTCGTGTTCCTGCTGCGGCTGCTGATGCCCCTCGTACGCGCGGATTTCCGCAACCCCGTCGGCGAGGCGGTGCTCAAGATCACGAACCCGCTCGTGCTGCCGCTGCGACGGGCGATGCGGCCGGGCCGACGGTTCGACCTTGCGTCCCTCGTCGCCCTGCTGGTCGTGCATTTCGTCAAGACCACCGTGCTGCTGCTCGTGCGCGGCGCAACGCTGCGGCTCGACACGGTGCTCGTTGCGGGGCTCTACGGGCTCCTGATCATGGTCATCCAGTTCTATTTCTACGCGGTGCTGATCTACGCGCTCATGAGCTGGTTCGGCGGCGCGGCGTACAGTCCCGTCGGCATGGTGCTGGGACGCCTGTGCGAGCCCCTGCTCGCGCCGTTTCGCCGCCTCATCCCGCCGATCGGCGGCCTCGACCTTTCCGCGCTGTTCCTGATGATCGCGCTGCAGGCCGTGCTGATCCTGCTGCGCTCGTCCTGAGTCACGGGCGGCACGACGCCGACCCGACGATGATGGCAATCCACCGCGACGGTGCCGACGTGCTGCTCGAGGTGCGCGTGCAGCCTCGCGCGTCGCGCAACGAGTTCGCCGGGCTCATGGGTGGACGGTTGCGCGTCCGGCTCAACGCGCCTCCGGTGGACGGGCGTGCCAATGCCGCGCTGGTGGATTTCGTCGCGGAAGCCTGTGGCCTGCCACGTGCACGGGTGACGCTCGACCGTGGCACGACAGGACGCGACAAGCGGCTGCGGCTGCACGGTGTCGCGACGATTCCTCCTGCACTGCAGCGCGCGCTGGAACCGGCGTAGCGCAGCGTTCCCCTTCCGCGCGCTTGCGGCATATAGTTCGAGTGATGCCACCTGCGCCGGTGCGCCGGCGACGAGGAAGACCATGACAGATTCGACGATCTTCATAGATTCGGCGTTGCGCGCGTCCCGCTCGGTCGCTGTGACCTGCGCCGCCGCGCTGCTTGTCACGCTCGGCGGCACGCAGCTTGCAGGATGCGGCTCCGGCGTGGACAGTCGTCCACAGACGGCGCGGCCGGCGGAAGATACGCACCAGGATTTCGGGAATTTCGAAGTCCATTACAACGCCGTGCGCACGGACCAGCTCACGGCCGACGTCGCGCGCGCATACGGCATCGAGCGCAGCGGCAATCGCGTCCTGATCAACGTGTCGCTGCTCGCGAAAGCGCCCGATGGGCGCACGACGCCGGTGGACGGCACGGTGAAGGCGACGGCGTACAACCTCAACGGGCAGTTGAAGGGCCTCGAGATGCGTCGCGTGCAGGAAGGCTCGTCGATCTACTTCATCGGAGAGGTCGGGATCAGCGGCGACGAGATCCTGGTCTTCGACATCGACGCGACGCCGCGCGACGGCAGCGGGCCGTACTCGATCAAGTTCAAGCGCGAGTTCTTCGCCGATTGATTCGCCGCGGCTCTAAAATAATAGGAAAAAATCGGTTTCGACGTATTGAGAACCCTAGTTTTCATGCTATTTTTGCGCGCGCTGAGAGACTAACCAGGGGCCAGCGGCCCGCAGCACACACTTAGGAGACACACTCAGATGGCAGCCAAGAAGAGCTCTGCACCGACGAAGTCCGACATCCTCGCCTCGATCTCGAAGGACACGGGCCTGTCGAAGAAGCAGGTGAGCTCTGTGTTCGAGTCCCTCAATGGCGTGATCCGGAAGAGCCTCAAGGGCCACGGCCTGTTCACGCTTCCCGGCCTCGCCAAGATGAAGGTCGTGAAGAAGCCGGCCACGAAGGCCCGCGAAGGCATCAACCCGTTCACGGGGGAGAAGATGACCTTCAAGGCGAAACCGGCCAGCAAGAAGGTCCGCGTGATGCCGCTCAAGAACCTGAAGGGGTTCGTGAACTGAGCAGCGCTTCCGCAGCGAACCTCTTTCGCTAGCTTCGAAGCACATGACGCCGGGATGCGAACGCATCCCGGCGTTTTTCGTACTGGCCCGTGCCCGGTGGTCAGCGGACAAGAAACGGTGCGACGCGCCTTCCCGCCAGCCATTAGCCACTGGCACTAGCCACCAGCCACTGCCGCAGGCCCGTGCGCAACTCGACCAGCTTGCCGTGGAAGAAATGTTCGGCGTCCGGCACGACGAGCAATTCCGGCGGCGGGTCGTAGCCGGCCGCCCAGTCGCGAACGTCGCCCAGGTCGACGAGTTCGTCACGGTCGCCCTGTACGATCAGCCACTCGCACCGCGGCCTCGCCACGGGCTGAACGATGATCCGGCCCACCGGGGGCGCGATCGTGACCAGGCGTGCCGGCCTCGCCCCGCGCACCGCGGCTTGCAGCGCCACCGCCGCGCCGAACGAAAAGCCGCCGAGCCAGAGCGCATCGCACGCGAACCGGTCCCGCGCCCATGCCACGACCGCGAGCGCGTCGTCGAGTTCGCCGCGCCCGTCGTCGTAGTCGCCTTCGCTGCGACCGACCCCGCGAAAATTGAAACGCACGGTGGCCGCACCCGCCGCCTGCATCGCGCGCGCGGCGGTGTGCACGACCTTGTTCTGCATCGTGCCGCCGTGAAGCGGATGCGGATGACAGAGCACGCCGACGACCACGTGGCCCTGCCCGTCCGCCACCGGGTCCTCGAGTCGCGCTTCGATCCTGCCGGCCGGCCCGGCAATCTCGACCGACTGTGGCAGCGGTGGTCGGAAGTCCGACGCTGGAGCGGAATCGTGCGGGCTCGTGTCGGCGGTCATGCGGTTGCCTCGGCAGCGGCGCACGGGAGCATACGCGACGCCCGCGTCCGCCGAATCAGCGCGGGCCGCTCCGACCGTGGCAGAATCAGTGAAAATCGGGACTGGAGAGACCCGTGCACCTGATGTCCTCGAGCTTCGGCCACGGCCAGCGGATCCCGGCCGAGTTCGCGTTCTGCGCACCCGACCCGTCGCAGCACGCGCGCCTCGCACCGAACCGCAACCCGCACCTGCGCTGGACAGGCGTGCCGTCGACTGCGCGGTCGCTCGTGTTGCTCTGCGTCGATACCGACGTCCCTACGCGGCCCGACGACGCCAACAAGGAAGGCCGCATCGTACCCGCCGACCTGCCACGCACGAACTTCTATCACTGGGTGGTGGTGGACATACCGCCGTCGGTGAGCGAGATCGCGGCGGGTTCGGCTGCCGACGGCATCACCGCGCGCGGCAAGCGCGACCCGCAGGGTCCCGCCGGCTCACGTCAGGGACTGAACGATTACACGCTCTGGTTCGCGGACGACGCCGACATGGACGGCAAATACTTCGGCTACGACGGTCCGTGCCCGCCCTGGAACGATGCGCTGCTGCATCACTACCATTTCGTGCTGTGTGCGACCGACCTGCCGCGCTGCCCGGTCGAAGGCGAAGTCACCGGCCCGCAGGTCAAGGACGCGATCGCCAGGCACGTACTGGCCGAGGCGCGCCTGACCGGCACGTACTCGCTCAACCCCGCGGTCAAGTGAGATTCGAGCGGCGCTTCGCGTTCAGCGCGCCGGCGCCGGTTGCACGTCGAGCAGTTCGACGTCGAACACCAGCGTCGCCATGGGCGGGATCACGCCACCCGCACCCTGCTCGCCGTACGCCAGCGCGGACGGGATCACGAGTCGGCGTTGGCCGCCGACGCGCATGCCGGCCACGCCCTGGTCCCACCCAACGATCACCTGGCGCGCTCCCAACGCAAACCTGAACGGCTGCCCGCCCTCGCGCGAGCTGTCGAACGGCTTGCCCTTGTGATCCGGCGCGGCGTGGTCGTATAGCCAGCCGCTGTAGTGCACCGTGACCGTCGAGCCGGGCGTCGCCTCCGTGCCCTGGCCGACCACGAGATCCTGCACCTGCAGCTCGGCCACCTGGTTTTCCGGTGTCGCGCCCTGCGTGGACGAATGCGGAGGCGCGCAACCCCCGCTGAGCGCGAGCACCACGACGGCGGCCAGTGCGCCCGCGAGCGACCGGACGACGTCCATTCGTTCACTTCCCCGGGGTCTGCTTTTTCTGCTGCTGCTGGAAGTCGAGCGACGCCGAGTTCACGCAGTAGCGCAAACCCGTCGGCTGCGGGCCGTCGTCGAAGACGTGCCCGAGGTGGGCACCGCAGTTCGCGCACGTGATCTCGGTTCGCACCATGCCGTGGCTCGCGTCGCGGTGCGTCGCAACGCGGTCACCGGCCAGCGGCAGCCAGAACGAGGGCCAGCCGGATCCCGAATCGTATTTGGCGTCGGAGGCGAACAGCTCCGCACCGCAGACGACGCACGCGTACACGCCGGAGTCCTTGTTGTGGAGGTAGCGACCCGTGAACGGCGGCTCGGTGCCCTTCTGCTGCGTGATGCGGAACTGCTCGTCGGTGAGTCGTGCGCGGAGGCCGGTCTCGCCGCCAGCCGCAGCCGGGTCGCCCTTCGAGGCGATCTTCCTGGCGTCGTCGTCGTTGTCCGAGCTCATGGACGCACCTCCGCGGGCGGGCAGCGGAACGCATGCGTTCCCGACCCGCCGACCCATGCGCCCGGAAAACGGGCGGCTAAGGTGCGGCGTGCAGGTCGGGCGCGCCCAGCAGCAGGAACGCTCCGAGCCCGGCGAGAAAGGCCGCGGCGAGCATCGCAGTGATCATGAATGCGGGAGCCTGCACGCGGAACACGACCAGCAGGTCGTCGCAGTCGTCGAGCCACTTGAAGAAGCGTTCCGTCGTTGTCCGGACGGGGAGTCGAACTCTATGCCAAAAATAAGCGGATGGCACAGCGACGCACGTTGCGCCGACGCGCCTCGATGCCGGTTCCCGACATCGCGTCGCGCCTACTTGCCCTTGCCGTTCGGAGGACCGTTGCCGCCCGGAGCACCGGGGTCGAACGCGCCGCGGGCCTTGTCGGCCCAGGTCTTGTAGCTCGAGACGCTGTAAAGCGCCTTGGCGATGACGGCCTGCCGCGAGGGGGGCGTGGGCTGGCGCACGCGGCCGAGCCACGAGTTGTACGCGTCCCAGCCGTCGGCGGCCGCGCCGAACTTGGACGGGGATCGGCGCGGATTCGCGTCCTGCGGGGAGCCCGGTCGCGGCGGCGGCGACGCGGCCGGCGACGGCGATGCGGGCGGCACTGGCGCGACCGGAACGGCGACGGCGCGTTCGTCGACCGCGCGCGCTGGACCGGCAAGCGGCGGGTGCTTGCCCTCGTTCATGACGGTTCTTCGATCTGCCATGGCACGCGCCAAGCTACGCGCCCTGCCGGCAAGCGTCCGGTACTGCGTCACAGTTGGCCTCGCCATTACGGCTGTTCCCGTTCTTGCGCCGATTCGAGGCGTCCGATTCCGGCGGAGGCGTCCGCCCCGCGAGGGGTGGAGACGCCATGTCGGTGTTCGGAGCCGGAAGAGCAGCCGGGTCGGACGCCCGGAGCCTCCGGATCTTCGGCCTCAGGCGACGATCCGATAACAGGGCTTGTACTCGCCCGACAGCTTCATGCGGCGCTGCCGCACGAACGACGCGAGCA
>DASUYI010000248.1:0-4384 GCA_036377475.1 Steroidobacteraceae bacterium
GCGCGCGCGGCGTTGACGGCGTCCTGGCCGGCCATGCTGTCGACGACGAACAAGGTCTCGACCGGCTTCAGCGCGCTGCCGAGTTCGCGCACCTCGGCCATCATTTCCTCGTCGACGTGCAGGCGGCCGGCCGTGTCGACGAGCAGCACGTCGTAGACGCCGCGCCTGGCCTGTGCGAGTGCGTCCTGCGCGATCGCGAGCGGCTTCTGTGTCGCACTCGCGGGAGCAACGTCGATCTCGAGCTGCTGGCCGAGACGCTCGAGCTGCAGCAGTGCCGCCGGGCGCCGCACGTCGGTCGAGACCAGCAGCACGCGCTTCTTTTCGCGCGTCTTGAGCCAGAGCGCGAGCTTCGCAGCCGTCGTCGTCTTGCCGGCCCCCTGCAGGCCCGCGAGCAGCACGATCGCCGGCGGCTGCACGCGCAGGTTGAGCGGGCGCACGCCCTCGCCCATCACGCGGACGAGTTCCTCGTGGATGATCTTGATCAGCGCCTGGCCGGGCGTGAGGCTCTTGTGGATCTCCTGGCCGACCACACGCGCCTTGACGCCATCGATGAAGGTCTTGACGACCGGCAGCGCGACGTCGGCCTCGAGCAGCGCCATGCGCACTTGTCGCAAGGTGTCGCCGATGTTTTCCTCGGTCAGCCGGCCGCGGCCGCGCAGGCCCTCGACGACGGACGCCAGACGCGCTGAAAGCTTGTCGAACACTTGTAGGCGGTCCTCGCTGGAACGCGTCCGGGGGAGGTGCCGGCGCGCGGAACGGCGATTATAGGGGGCTCCGAGGGGTCGGTTTGCCGTTCTCCTCAGCCCGGCGGGTCTCTGGCATCATGCGGTGGTCGTTTCTTCACCCACGCCGGTCCCACGCTTGCTGCTGTCACTGATCGCCGTCGCCTGCTATCTCCTCGGGGCCGCCGGGCTTGCCGTCGCCACGTATCAGGACCGCAGCGAGCCGCTTTCGGCCGGCGGGCGCGGACGCCGGATCGCCTCGGTCGCCATCGCCAGCGTCGGCGCGCTGGTGCACGCGGCTGCGCTGCTCGACGAGCGCCGCCTCGAGCCCGACGCGGTGCTGTCCCTCGGCGACACGCTGGCGCTCGTGAGCCTGGTCGTTTCGCTCACCGCGATCGTGATGGCACTGCGCCCGGGCAAGCGCGGCATGGCGGCGCTGTTGCTCTTCATCGCGGCCGCGCTCGAAGCGACGTTCGCCGAAGGGACGCGCCAGTTCTCGGTCGGGCGGCCCGGCTGGGAACTCGCCTTCCACGTCGCCATGGCGACGACGGCGTTCGCGTTCCTCACGATCGGCATGGTGCTCGCGATCGCGCAGGTCATCGTCGCCCACCGTCTGCGCAGTCGGCAGCCGCTCGGTTTGCTCAAGATCCTCACGCCGATCGAATCGCTCGAGTCGGGCACGTTCCAGAGCATCCTGGCCGGGTTCACCCTGCTCACGCTCGCGCTGGTCAGCGGCGCGTTCTTCGTCGAAAACCTGTTCGCGCAGCACCTGGTCCACAAGGTCGTGCTCGCGCTCGTCGCGTGGGTGGTCTTCGGCGTGCTGCTGCTCGGCCGGCTCAGGTTCGGGTGGCGCGGCCGCAAGGCGCTGCGCTGGACGTTCGCCGGCTACACCCTGCTCGGGCTCTCCTACTTCGGCAGCAAGATCGTCCTCGAGAACGTGCTCGGCAAGCACTGGGGCTGAGGGCGAGCCGCCGTGGGCGACTTACCGGTCGGCGGTCTCGCGATCCTCCTGGTCCTGCTCCTGCTGCTCTCGGCGTTCTTCTCCGGCACGGAGACGGCGCTGATGAGCGTCAACCGCTACCGCTTGCGTCACCGCGCCCGCGAAGGCAGCACGTCCGCGCGCATGGCAGAAAAGCTGCTCGAGCGGCCCGACCGCCTGATCGGGATGATCCTCGTCTGCAACAACTTCGTGAACTCCGCCGCCGCCGCGATCGTCACGATCATCGCGCTGCAGCTCGGCGGCGAGGGGTTCGCGGCGATCGGCGTGGGCGTGTTCACGGTGCTGCTGATCATCTTCGGCGAGGTCGCGCCGAAGACGTTCGGCGCCCTCTACCCCGAACGCATCGCGCTGCCGGCCGCCGTGGTCTACACGGCCCTGCTGAAGGTGCTCCACCCGGTCGTCGCGGCCACCAATCTGGTGGCGAACGGCGTGCTGCGCGCGTTCGGCGTCACGCGCGAGCAGGCAAACCGCATGTCGCTCAGCACCGAAGAACTGCGCACGGTGGTCGCCGAGGCGAGCACGGTGATTCCGCACCGCCACCAGCGCATGCTCATGAGCATCCTCGACCTCGAGCGGATCACGGTCGAGGACATCATGGTGCCGCGCCACGAGATCTTCGGCATCGACGTGACCGACGACTGGGACGACATCGTCGAGCAGATCCGCGACAGTCGCCACACGCGCATCCCGGTCTACGACGGCAACCTCGAGTCGCTGATCGGCATCCTGCACATGAAGAAGGTCGCGCGCCTGCTCGCGCTCGACGAATTCGACCGCGAGAAGCTGGTCGCGCTCGCCAAGGCGCGCGAACCGTACTACGTGCCCGAGGGAACCTCGCTCAACACGCAGCTGCTGCAGTTCCAGCGCCAGCGGCGGCGCGTCGCGTTCGTCGTCGACGAGTACGGCGACGTGCAGGGGCTCATCACGCTCGAGGACCTGCTCGAGGAGATCGTCGGCGAGTTCACCTCGGACACGAGCATCCTGCACAAGGACGTCCACCGCGAGCGCACCGACAGCTTCGTGGTCAATGCCTCGGCGAGCGTGCGCACGCTGAACCGCAAGATGGGCTGGACGCTGCCGGCGGCCGGGCCGCGCACGCTGAACGGCCTGATCGTGGAGCAGATGGAGACGATTCCGTCGCCGGGCCAGCGGCTCCGGATCGGCGACTACTCGCTCGAAGTGCTGCAGGTCACCGACAACGCGGTCAAGACGGTGCGGCTGAAACCGGTTGCGGTCCCGTCGGCCGAGAAGTCGGCCTGACCGCGGCAGTCGCGCTCACGCCACGTTTTCCGTAGCTCCAACGCGGGACTGCGTCTAGCCGAACGACGCAGGCATATCCGGCGGTGCCCGGGCGGGCCCAGGATCCCGGATCGGACGCCAGGCACCTCCCGCGTGCAGGCGTCCCCTAATCAGAACGCGCGCTCGAGCACATCCTGCAGCTGGGCGACGCCCTCCACCTCGATGCCGTCGAGCGCGACGCCCTTGCGCGGCACGTTCGCCGCCGGCACCAGCGCGCGCCTGAAGCCCTGCTTCGCCGCCTCGCGCAAGCGTTCCTCGCCGAACGGCACCGGACGGATCTCGCCCGTGAGGCCCAGTTCGCCGAAGCAGACCGTGTCGACGGCGACCGGGCGATCGCGCACGCTCGAGAGCACGGCGAGCACCGCCGGCAAGTCCGCCGACGTCTCCCCGATGCGCACGCCGCCGACGACGTTGACGAAGACGTCGCGTCCGGCGGTCGAGATCCCGCCGTGGCGATGCAGCACGGCGAGCAGCAGCGCGAGCCGGCTCGATTCGAACCCGACCGCCACCCGTCGCGGATTCATGCCCTGGGCGTCGTCCGCGAGCGCCTGCACCTCGACCAGCAGCGGCCGGCTGCCCTCGCGCACGACGGTCACCACGCTGCCCGCGACCGGTTGCGGATGGCGCGACAGGAAGATCGCCGAGGGGTTGCGCACCTCGCGCAAGCCCTGCTCGGCCATCACGAACACGCCGAGCTCGTTGGCGCTGCCGAAGCGGTTCTTGACCGCCCGCACGACACGGAAGCGGCTCGCCGGGTCGCTTTCGAAGTAGAGCACCGTGTCGACCATGTGTTCGAGGATGCGCGGACCGGCGATCTGGCCTTCCTTGGTCACGTGGCCGATCAGCAGCACCGCCGTGCCCGAGTCCTTCGCGAACCGCACGAGTCGCGCGGCCGATTCCCGCACCTGGACGGCGGAACCCGCCGAGGATTCACTGAGCTCGGTCTGCATGGTCTGGATCGAGTCGACCACGAGCACCTGGGCCCGCGAGGCGACCGCCTCCTCGATGACCGCCTCCACCTGTGTCTCCGCGCCCAGCCGCAGGCTCGCCGCGTCGAGACCGAGCCTCTGGGCGCGGGATGCGACCTGGCGCACGGATTCTTCGCCCGAGACGTACAGCACGGGTCGCTCGCGACTCAACGCATCGGCCGCCTGCAGCAACAGCGTCGACTTGCCGATGCCGGGATCCCCGCCCAGCAGCACCACCGACCCCGCCACGAGCCCGCCGCCCAGCACGCGGTCCAGCTCACCAATGTCCGTCGCGGCGCGGTCGTCGCGCTCCTGTGCGATTTCGGTGATGGTTCGGCTCGTGGACGGTCCGGTCGCCGTCGTGGCGCCACCGTGGGCGCGTCGCGGCGCGCCGC
>DASUYI010000249.1:0-2224 GCA_036377475.1 Steroidobacteraceae bacterium
GCAGTGGCCCGGGAGTCTGTGTGAACTGCCCGGCCGTGGCAACGGCCAATTGCCCGAAACGTCGACGCAACCGTCCGGCGCGGGGGATCAGGCGATCGCGTCGGCCGCCGAGTCGATGACCGCTTCGAGCCGGTGGCCGTCGGGGTCGAGCACGAACGCGGCGTAATAGTGGTCGCCATACGCGGGACGCAGGCCGGGCGCTCCATCCGAGCGCCCGCCGTGCGCAGTCGACGCGGCGTGGAACTGGTCGACCGCCGCGCGGGACGGCGCCGCGAAGGCGAGGTGGAAATCGGCGCCGCTGGCGACGGCCGCGCCAGGACGGTGCTTCAGGGCCAGCAGGTCGGCGCCGCCCGGAGGGCCGTACCCGACGGCCTGTCCGGATTCGCCCGGTCGGATGTCCGACCACACGCGCACGAGCCCGAGCGGTGCGAGTGCCGCGTCGTAGAACCGCACCGATCGGCCGACGTCGGTGATGCCCAGCGACAGGTGGTGGAGGCCCGCCCTCATGATCGTCACGGCTTGTAGACGGTGCCTTCCTTCATCACGAACTCGACCGACCCGAGTGAGGCGACGTCGGCGAGCGGGTCGGCCGTCACGGCGACGATGTCGGCCGAGAAGCCGGGCGCGATCTGCCCGACGTCCGCGTCGATGCCGAGGGCTTCTGCACCGACCTTCGTGGCCGCCTGGATCGCCTGCATCGGTGTCATGCCGTACCGGACCATCCACGCGAGCTGCTTCGGCGCGTCGGCATGACGGTGCACGCCCGTGTCCGTGCCCATCGTGAGCTTGACGCCCATCTGCACGGCCTTGCGGAAGTTCTCGCGCTGCAACTGCGCCACCTCCCGGTCCTTGCGCAGGAACTCCTCGAGTTCGCCGCGTCGCGGGCCCTCGGTCTGCGTGTACTCCGAGTTGTAGATGTCCATCGACAGGAACGCACCCGTCTTCTTAGCGAGCTCCAGGCCTTCGCGGTCGATCAGGCTCGCGTGCTCGACCGTGTCGACCCCCGCCCGCAACGCCACGTTGATGCCGCTGGCGCCGTGCGCGTGCACGGCCACCTTGCGACCGTGCATGTGCGACTCGTCGACCAGCGCAGCCACTTCCTCCGCAGTGTACTGCTGCGTGCCGACCCGCGTGCCCTTCGAGAACACCCCGCCGGTGCCACAGTACTTGATGACGTCGACGCCGTACTTGACGTTCCTGCGCACCATTTCGCGCACGGCCCACGGACCGTCGGCGACGGCTTCGGCCCGCTCTTCGTACTCCGGTGCGAGCATGTTGTCGTCGCAGTGCCCGCCCGTGATGCCGAGCGCCGGCCCCGCGGCCAGGATGCGCGGCCCGATCACGTCTCCCGCGTTGATCGCGTCGCGCAGCGCAACGTCGGTGTACGCGTTCGAGCCGAGGTTGCGGATGGTGGTGACCCCTGACAACAGCGTTTCCCGCGCGAAACGCGCGGCCATCAGCGCGCGACGCGGCACGGAAATGCCGTAGTCGTGATAGGGCGGCGTCGCGGGATCGGACGTCACGTGCGTGTGCGTGTCGATCAGTCCCGGCAGAACGGTCTTGCCGGTCAAGTCGATCACCCTGGCGCCGGGCGGGACCGGCGTCGCGCCCGCGGCGCCGACGGCGGTGATCCTGCGACCTTGCACGACGATGACCTGGTCGTTGTGCACGCGACCCGCGGCAACGTCGACCAGTCGACCGGCCCGGATCACCGTGACCGTCTCTGCCGGCGCGGTGACCTCGGAGACAGCGGCCCCGGCCGCGGGCTCGAACGAACAGGCAACGAGGAACAGCCCCAGGCGGGCGCGACGAATCGACGACATCGACGAACTCCAGAACGATGGAAAAGGTGGGCGCGTGGTCGATCGGTGGCATCGCACGCGTACGCGAGCGCGCGCTCGCATCAATCAGCAATCAAGGCGCCGTGTCATCTGACGCCGCCCATCAGTTTCGTGATGCGGGGGCTGAGCAGCAGCAGCACGGCACTGATGCCGCAGGCGTAGAACACGATGTCGAGGTAGCGGCCGGGCATCGCGGCGAGGTCGTTCGGGTCGAAAGTGCCTGCGATGAGTCCGGCCATGAGCTTGCCGAGCGAGCTGCCGAGGAACCACACACCCATCATCTGCCCGACCAGTCGTGCCGGAGCGAGCTTCGTCACCGTGGACAATCCGACCGGGCTCACGCACAACTCGCCGAACACCGTCAGCAGGTACGTGAGCACGAG
>DASUYI010000250.1:0-2096 GCA_036377475.1 Steroidobacteraceae bacterium
TTCCTCCGGGATCGTGTACGAGCGCCAGACGACGCGACCGGTCTTCGTGTCGAGCGCAGTGACGCCACCGCGGAACGTGCAGCACTCGTACGCGGGATCGGCGGCGGCGGCCCACTCGTTCGACGACATCGACACGTACAGACGCTCCTCGAACAGGCGCGGCGAACCGGTGATCGTCACGCGCGGATGGGCTTCGACGCGCGTCTTCCACTGCAACCGTCCGGTCTGCGCGTCGACTGCGTACGCATTGCCGTTGAAGTCGCCGAAAAACAGCCGCGGTCGCGCGCCGACGTCGCCTCGCCGCCACGGCTCGAGCGTAGGGCTCGAGCGCACCTCCGCGTCGGCCTGGAACGTCCAGCGCACGCAACCGCGGTCGAAGTCGAGGGCGTACACGGTGCCGTCCTGGCTGCCGACGAAGACGGCACCCGCCCCGACCGTGGGCTGCGAGCGCGCTCGCGTGGCGCCCGGAAACGCGAACGCCCACTTGAGTTCGAGCTTCGGCACGTCCTGCGCCTTGAGCCCGGCGTGCACGGCATCGACGAAGCGCGTGTTCTCGAAGGTCATGCCCCATCCGGCGAGGGGAGGCGGGCGATCGAAGTCGAACCAGCGCGGCGCCGCGTCACAGCGCTTGAGCTTGACCTCGCGCGACGCCGGCAACGACGCGCCGCCGAGGAATTCGGAGAGCGAGCGCCGTTCGTCGACCGTGAGCGCGGCGCCCTGCGTGCGCATAACGCCGCTCTCGAGCGCACTCAGGATCGCGACGGGCCCGAGCATCTGGAACTTCACCGCGTGCGGGGCGCGCGGCACGCCGCCCTCGTGGCAGCTCGCGCAATGGGTCTTGTAGAGGTCTGCCGGGAGCCGGTTCGATGGCGCGGCGCCCGCGTTCGTCGCCGCAGAACCCATCCATCCTGCGAGCAGCAGCGCCCGCACCACGCGCGTCACCATCAAAATGCCACCCCCGGTTATGTTGCACAGCACAAAATTAAAACCTGCCCGGACAGAACCTTAGCCTCAGGTTACCAAAAAAAACAGTCAGGATTGCTTTTAATCTTCAGGCTCAGTATCGTCCGCACACGGTGAAAACAAACAGTCCTGCCGGTTTTTATTTCGGCAGGAGGCAGCAGGGGCCAGGCGTACGGGACGCATGGCACGCGTACTCAAACAGCAGGGGTCCAGAAACATGCGAAATCTTCGAAGCGCGTCTCCCGGCAGCCGCCTGATCGCGGCCGCCATCGGACTGGCCCTGGCCGCTGCCGCGCAGGGCCAGGAAGAGCCGCCGGCGCCGTCGAGTACCGGTGGCCTCGAGGAGATCATCGTGACCGGCACGATGCGCCTGGAGTCGTCGCAGGACGTGCCGATCGCGATTTCCGCGATCAGCGAGACGGCGCTGCAGAACGCCCACGTGAACGACGTCCGCGCGCTGCAGAATCTCGCGCCGGGTCTCGTGCTCTCCAATCCCGCGGGATTCAACGCGACGGGCGGCGGCATGCGAGGTACGGGCACGAACATCATCCTCGTGACCCAGGACGCGCCGGTCAGCTTCCTGATGGACGACTTCGCGCTGAGCCACGTGACCTCGCAGTTCGTGTCGCTGTTCGACACGCAACAGGTCGAGGTGTATCGCGGACCGCAGGGCACGCTGTTCGGCAAGAACACGACCGGCGGCGTGATCAAGATCACCTCGAAGCGGCCGGTGCTCGGCGAGTACAGCGCCGAGACGCAATTCAACTTCGGGCAGTGGGCCAACAACGGGACCACGCGCAGCGTGATGGGCGCGGTCAACGTGCCGTTCGGCGACACGCTCGCGATGCGCATCGCGGCGATCTACGACCAGGACGACGGCTTCTACAAGGACAACAAGAAGACGGCGACCTTCCCGGACAACGTTCCGCTCTGGGGCGTGCTCAACCAGGCCGTGCCGGGCGGCCTGCCGCCGGGCTCGGAACCGCCGCCGGAACTGAACGCGAACGTGCGCGGCGGCGGCGGCTACCTCGGCGGCAAGGACGTGATCGCGGGCAAGGTGAAGTTCCTCTGGGAGCCGACCGACTGGTACTCGGGGTACCTGATCTACGAGAACGTCAAGGACCGCTCGGACA
>DASUYI010000251.1:0-2116 GCA_036377475.1 Steroidobacteraceae bacterium
CTTGCGCCAGGTCCGCGGCCACCTCGAGCAGGTTCAGCGCGCGGCGTGCGTCGCCGTCGGCCGCGCGGGCCAGCGTCGCGAGCGCTTCGTCCTCGGCGGTGACCCGCGTTTCGCCGTCCGAATACTCGCGTGCCAAGGCACGGCGCAGCACCTGCGACACGTCGTCCAGCGTCAGCGAGCGCAGCACGTACACCCGTGCGCGCGAGAGCAACGCGCCGTTGATCTCGAACGACGGGTTCTCGGTCGTGGCGCCGATGAAGTTGACGGTGCCGTCCTCGACGAACGGCAGGAACGCATCCTGCTGCGCCTTGTTGAAGCGATGCACCTCGTCGAGGAACAGCACCGTGCGCCGTCCCGCGTCCCGCCGCAGCTGCTGCGCCTGCTCGACCGCCGCACGCACGTCCTTGACGCCCGCCATCACCGCCGAGAGCGCGATGAACCCGGCGTCGCAGGTCGTCGCCACGAGACGCGCGAGCGTCGTCTTGCCGGTGCCCGGCGGACCCCAGAGGATCATCGAGTGCAGGCTGCGGCCCTCGAGCAGCCGTCGCAGCGGCTTGCCCGGCGCGAGCAGGTGCGCCTGGCCGATGAATTCGTCGAGGCTCGCCGGCCGCATGCGGTCCGCGAGCGGGCGGAACACCGCGGTGCTCAGCTCTGGAGCCATGTCTCCAGTTTCTCGGCCCAGCCGCCGGTGGCGAACCACGCGAGCACCACGCCCGCCGCGATGCCGCCGGTGTTGGCGGCCATGTCGTAGGGATCGGCGATACGGCCCGCCTGCATCACGAACTGTCCGACCTCCAGCGTGAGGCCGAGCGCCAGCAGGCCCGCCGCGATGGCCCAGTATCGCGGCGGACGATACAGGCCGGTGAACCAGACGGCGAGGAACATGTAGGTCGCGAAGTGCTCGACCTTGTCGAAGCCGTGCGCGACGCCGCCGACGAACACCGTCTGCAGGCTGCCGATCACGACGGTTGCCACGAGCACTCCGCTCGCGGCGATCCAGAACCAGCGATGACGCAGGGACAGCATGAGCGCGTGACGCAGGACCCGCCGTAGCATCAGCGAGCGGCCGCGTCCCCGATCACGTCGGCGCCTTTCGGCGGCACGAACACAAACAGTGCGTCGTCGAGGCGGCGCGGTCGCTTGACCGCCGAAAACTGGATCGTCGTCGTCTGGCCGAGCTTGTCGACGAGTTCCATCGCGGCCAGTTCACCCTTGCGATCGAACGCCAGGCTCACTTTCTCGAAATCGGAGCCGTTCTGCTTCGGCAGCAGCCGGCACCAGGTCCGATCCTGGCGCTGCTCGACGGGACCTGCGGTGAATGCGTCGCCGACGTCGCCGGAACCCGACAGCAGCATCGCCGGCGTGGCGCCCAGGCCCTGTTCGAGCGAACGCACGGTCACCTGCTCGAGGTCGGGATCGTAGAGCCAGAGCTTCTTGCCGTCCGCGACGATCGTCTGCGAATACGGCTCGCGATAGTCCCAGCGAAAGCGATTCGGGCGCGCGATCGACAACGTTCCGCTCGCGCGGTCGGTGACGTCGCCCGCCTTGTCCTGCACGACCTGCACGAACTGCGCCGACAGGGCGTCGAGCGAATCCAGGTACGCATCGACGCGCCCGACGGCGTCGGCCGCCGAGGCCGCGACCGGCGACAGCAGGATCGCGACAGACACCAGCAATGCTTTCACGTATTTGTCACGTGTTTGTCAGTCCACCTCAGGGGGAGGTGGTGCGTAGACCTCGCGCGAGCCATTGGAGTTCAGCGGGCCCACGAGCCCGGCCGCCTCCATGCCCTCGATCATGCGGGCGGCGCGGTTGTAGCCGATCTTGAGCCGGCGCTGCACGCCCGAGATCGACGCCTTGCGCGTCTCGGTGACGATCCTGACGGCCTCGTCGTAGAGCGGGTCCTGCTCGGCGTCGCCCCCTTCGCCGCCGTCGCCCCCCTCGCCGGCCTCGCCGGGCAGGCCCGGGATCGGCGCCGACGGACCTTCCAGCACCTCGTCGATGTAGACGGGCGAGCTGTGCTCGCGCAGCGACGCAGCGTCCCTCGGTCGACGTGATCACCGGCCTGATCAAGGCGAACATTCCGACGCGCATCGCGTTCCAGGTGTCGGCGAAG
>DASUYI010000252.1:0-3403 GCA_036377475.1 Steroidobacteraceae bacterium
GATGTGGTCCGTCTTCACCATGCCGTACTTGGTGTTGACCGTGCTGCCCTCGACGAGCGGCAGCAGGTCGCGCTGCACGCCTTCGCGCGAGACGTCGACGCCCGACACGGAGCCCTGCTGTCGCGCGATCTTGTCGATCTCATCCAGGAAGACGATGCCGTTCTGCTCGGCGTTGAGCAGCGCCTGCGCCTTGAGCTCCTCCTCGTTGACGAGCTTGGCGGCCTCTTCCTCGGTCAGCAGCTTGAATGCTTCCTTGACCTTGAGCCGGCGCGAACGGGTGCGCGCGCCGCCGAGGCTGGAGAACATGCCCTGCAGCTGCTGCGAGAGTTCCTCCATGCCGGGCGGCGCCATGATCTCGACGCTCGGCGGCACCGCGCGCAACTCGATCTCGACCTCGCGCTCGTCGAGCTGGCCCTCGCGCAGCATCTTGCGGAACCGCTGCCGCGTGTCGTTGTCCTTCGGCGGCGGGGCAGGTTCCTCCGTGCGCAAGCCGAAGCCGAGCGTCGGGTCGGTCGAGCGCGGCCGTGGCAGCAGTTCGTCGAGGATCCGCTCCTCGGCCGCGTCCATCGCGCGGTGGCGGACCTTGTCCACCTGCTGCTCGCGCGTCATCTTGACCGCGATGTCGACCAGGTCCTTGATGATCGAGTCGACCTCGCGCCCGACGTAGCCGACCTCGGTGAACTTCGTCGCCTCGACCTTGATGAACGGCGCGTTCGCGAGCCGCGCGAGACGCCGCGCGATCTCGGTCTTGCCGACACCGGTCGGACCGATCATCAGGATGTTCTTCGGCGTGATCTCGGCGCGCAGCGGCTCGCCGACCTGCATGCGCCGCCAGCGGTTGCGCAGCGCGATGGCGACCGCACGTTTGGCCGACGCCTGGCCGACGATGTGCTTGTCCAGTTCCTGGACGATCTCGCGAGGGGTCATGGATGACATGGTGGGAAGAAAGCGGATAGCGGATAGCGGATAGCAGCGGGTCGGAAGCCGGCGGTGCCGGCGGGCGGCGCAGCCGCCTTCCGACTATCCGCTAGTCACTATCCGCTTCCTACAGTTCCTCGATGGTCAGGTTCCGGTTGGTGTAGATGCAGATGTCGGCGGCGATGCCGAGCGCCCGCTCGACGATGGACCGCGCGTCGAGGCTCGTGTTCTGCACGAGCGCGAGCGCGGCGGCCTGCGCGAACGGCCCACCCGAGCCGACCGCGACGAGGTCGTGCTCGGGTTCGATCACGTCGCCGTTGCCCGAGACCATCAGCGAATGACTGGCGTCGGCGACGAGCAGCAGCGCTTCGAGCCGGCGCAGGCTGCGGTCGCTGCGCCAGTCCTTGGCCAGTTCGATCGCGGCGCGCATCAGGTTGCCGTACTGCTGCAGTTTCGCCTCGAAGCGCTCGAACAGCGTGAACGCGTCGGCCGTGCCACCCGCAAAGCCCGCGATGACCTTGCCGTCGTGCAGCCGCCGCACCTTGCGCGCATTGCCCTTCATGACGGTGTTGCCGAGCGTGACCTGGCCGTCGCCGCCCATGGCCACGCGGCCGTCGCGACGCACGCACAGGATCGTGGTGCCGTGAGGATTGAATGACATAGGGGAGAGGGGCTAGGGGTTAGGGGATAGTGTAAGAGCAGCGGGATTCGACGGCATTGTCAGCGACGACCAAGGGCCAGCCGGCAACGCCGGCGTTCCTCGACTATCCCCTATCCCCTATCCCCTTCTTTCGCTTCGCGCGGGGGTGGGCCGCGTCGTAGATGCGGGCCAGGTGCTGGAAATCAAGGTGGGTGTAGACCTGCGTGGTGCTGATGTTCGCGTGGCCGAGCAGTTCCTGGACCGCGCGAAGATCCTGCGACGATTCAAGCAGATGCGAGGCGAAGGAGTGCCGGAACATGTGCGGGTGCACGTGCTCGGGCAGACCCTGCAGCCGCGCCCAGCGCGCGATCCGGCGCTGCACGATCCGCGGGCCGAGCCGGCCCCCGTTCTGGCCGACGAAGAGGGCGTGTTCACCGACGCCCGCGATCGTGGCCCGCTCCCGCAGCCAGCGTTCGAGCGCGGCCACGGCGTGACGCCCGACCGGAACGATGCGTACCTTGCGTCCCTTGCCGACGACGCGGACCGTGCGGTCGCGCAGGTCGAGGTCGAGCAGGTCCAGGCCGAGCAGCTCTGCGAGCCGCAGGCCCGAGGAATAGAACAATTCCATGACCGCCTTGTCGCGCACGCCGAGCGTGTCGTCGCCGCGGAACGCGAGCAGGCGCGCCATCGAGTCCGCGTCGAGCGGCGTGGGCAGGCGCTTGCGGGCCTTCGGCGCCTGCACGTCGCCGGCCGGGTCGTTGCGCAGCTCGCCCTCGCGGAGCAGGAACCGGAAGAGCCCGCGACACGCCGACAGCCGTCGCTGGATGCTGCGTGGCGCGAGCCCGCGTCGGTGTTCGCGCGCGGCGAAGGAGCGCATGTGCTGTGCGTCGAGCTGCGCCCAGGCCGTCACGCCCTGCGTCCCGCAGTACTCGACCAGCGCGGCGAGGTCGCGACCGTAGTTGCTCGCCGTGTGCGGCGAGAGCTGCCGCTCGAGGCGCAGGCTCGCCAGATAGCGCTCGACGCCCCCTGCGAGCGCCGGCTCGGCGGTCATGCGAGCCGCGACGCTACCGCTTCCGCGACGATCTCGCCGATGCGCACCAGGTAGTCGGTGCTCATGGTCGGCAGGTAGCGCTCGGTGTCGTGGCTCGCGATTGCGAGCAGGCCGAGGCTCGCGCGATCGGCGAGCGGGATCAGCACGGTCGAGCCGACCTGGCTGCCGTCGCCGCCGAAGAGGTATTCGCGCTGCGTGTCGCGGATCTGGCCGCTGCGGGGACGCGCCGACTCGAAGAACGACTCGAAGATCCTGAGCTCGGCGCTGCCGCGCGGCACGATGCGCACGTGGGAGTTCTGCAACTGGGCCAGCGGCGCGAGCGCCGGGTCGGTCGCGAGCAGCACCCAGCGCGAGGCGCCGAAGTCCTCGCGCAGCGAGGTTTCGAGCGCGGTGATGACGCCGGCCACGTCGCGTGCACGGAGCAGGCGGCGGGTCAGCCGGTGCACGCGCTCGGAGATCGCGTCGTTCGCGCGGCCGTTCTCGATCAGCTCGTGCAGCTTCTTCTCGAGCACCGCGTGCTTGTCGCGCAGCACCAGCACCTGGCGTTCGACCAGGGAGATCGCCGCGCTGCCGCGCTGGTGGGGCAGCTTGAGACGGGCGAGGACGGCGCCGTGGCGCTCGAAGAACTCCGGGTGCGCGACGAGGTAGTCCGCAACCTGGTCCTCGGCGATCAGGCTCGACTCGCGGATCGGTTTGGTCATTCTCGATGCTCCGGCGCCTCAGGCGCCCGCCACGTCGACGTGGCCTTCAAATGCCGTCTCGGCCGGCCCGGTCAGCCAGACCTGTTCGCCCGG
>DASUYI010000253.1:0-3470 GCA_036377475.1 Steroidobacteraceae bacterium
TGCCCGAGTACTACGGCGCCCTCGATCGCGGCGAACTGCCCGTGCACCGCGGCTACACGATGACGACTGACGACGTGATCCGACGCGACGTGATCCAGCAGATCATGTGCTACGGCGTGCTCGACTTCGCGGCGACGGCCAGTCGCCACAACATCGACTTCCGGCAGTATTTCGCGAGCGAACTCGCGGCGCTCGAACCGATGGTCGCCGACGGCCTCGCCGAGTGGGCCGAGCCGGGAGTGCGGGTGCAGCCGGCCGGGCGGCTGCTGCTGCGGCACCTCGCCATGGCGTTCGACGCTTACCTGCCGAGCGTGCAGGCGTCCGGCCAGCGGTTCAGCAAGGCGATCTGATTTCCAGACGGACGGACCCGCGAGCAGACCCGGGCCGCCGGCTTCGATCACGACCTGGGCGTCGATCAACTGGCGACCGCGCTTTCCGCCTCGCGCGTGCGCGACTGCTCGAGCACCTCGACCAGCTGCTCCATCGACACCGGCTTGACCAGGTGCGCGTCGAACCCCGCGTCGCGCGACCGGCGCCGGTCCTCGTCCTGGCCCCAGCCGGTCAGCGCGACCAGCGTGGCGGTTTTCGACCAAGGCTCGGCCCGGATCGCGGCGGCCGCGTCATAGCCGTTCATGCCCGGCAGGCCGATGTCGAGCAGGACGACTTCCGGCCGGATCTCCCGGGCCAGCCTCAGGCCCTCGACGCCGTCGTGTGCGGAATGGCACTCGAACCCCATGAGCCGCAGCAGCATGGCGAGGCTTTCGGCGGCGTCCTCGTTGTCGTCGACGACGAGCACGCGCCGGCCGTCCGGCGGCAGCGCCGGCGCCGCGATCCTCGGTGCGCTCGACGACCGACTGGCCGTCTCCGGGATCACCGGCAGGCGCACGACGAATTCGCTGCCCTTGCCGGGCCCGGCGCTGCGTGCCTCGACGCGTCCGCCGTGCAATTCGATCAGTTGCTTGACGAGCGTGAGCCCGATCCCGAGCCCGCCACGCGATCGCTCGAGCGACCGGTCGACCTGCGTGAACATCTCGAAGACCTTGGGCAACATTTCACGCGGAATGCCGATGCCGTTGTCGCGCACCGCAACGACGACGCCCGCCGCCTTGAGCGTCGCAGCCACCTCGATGCAGCCGCCGTGAGGCGTGTAGCGGGCGGCATTGTTGAGCAGGTTGCAGAACACCTGCGACAGCCGGACGAGGTCGCCGTGGATGAACACCGGGGTGGCGGGCAGATCGACGCGCAACTCGTGCCCGTACTGGGCAATCAGCGGGCGGCTGGCCTCGACCGCGCCCTGCACGACGTCCGCGAGTTCGACACGCTGGCGCCGCAGTTCGATCTTGCCGGTGCCGATCCGGCTCGTGTCGAGCAGGTCGTCGATCAGCCGCGTCATCTGCTGCATCTGCCGGTCGATCACGTCGCGCGCCCAGTGCACCTCCGGCGTCCCCGGTCCCTTGAGCTTGAGCACGCCGAGCGCGTTACGTATGGGCGCGAGCGGGTTGCGCAGTTCGTGCGCCAGCGTCGCCAGGAATTCGTCCTTGCGGCGGTCGGCCTCGCGCAATGCTTCCATGGCGGCGTGGGTGTCGGTGACGTCGACGAAGACGCCGACGAAGCGGATCGCACGACCGGTCCCGTCGTAGAAAAAGCGACCCGCCGCACGCACCCACATGATCGAGCCGTCGGCACGTCGAGCGCGGTATTTCTGCCGGAACAGTTCGCGCGCGCCGAGCGCGCGCAGCCACTCCTTGCGCACCTGTTGCAGGTCCTCGGGCCACACCACCGACTCCCACAACTCCTGCGAGGTCTGCCGGCCCTGGCTCGGGTCGTAGCCGAGCAGTTTGAAGTAGGTGTCGGAACTCTTGTTGTCGCCCGTGCGCAGGTCGAGGTCCCAGGTCCCCGCGTCGCCCGCCGTGATCGCGAGCTGCACGCGTTCCTCCGAGGCCACGAGATCGGCCTCGTGCCGCGCGAGCACCTCCATGCCGCGCCAGAGGATCACGCCCAGCAGCGCGATCAGCGCGAGCACCAGCAAGGCCGTGGCGAACGAATTTTCGTAGTACCCGGCCCGTTCGCCGGCCAGCGTCAGCCAACCGAGGGCCACCGGCGCCACCAGCACCGTGGGCACGGCGCGGCGCGCGACGACGCCGACGGCACTGCGGCTGACGAGCCAGCGCATGGGGCGGTGATCGGCGTGCAACGCGATCAGACCCGCCGACAAGGCGACGATGAGCGCGGCCGTCTGCATCGCAATGGCCGTCGTGCGCGGCACCGTGAACAGGACGTCGGCCCGGTAGAGATAGCCGGTGGTCGACAGCACGCCGATGCAGAACGTGACGAGCGCGATCAGCGGCGCGCGCCGGCGGATGCCCGGGGACCGGGAGGCCGAAATCACCAGCGCAAGACCGAGCAACGTCAGTGATGCGCTGGCCGGGATGCCCATGCGGCCGACGTAGACGGCGCCGCCGCGCCCCCACTCACGGTCGAAGGTGAACCACAGGTCGAGGCCGAGGCCGATGCCCGCCATCCACTCGACCAGCGTTGCGCCGCCGATTGCCGCGACGATGACGCCGAACGCCGCGCCGATGTAACGTTGGCCGAGGGCGCCCGCGATCAACCCCAGGCCCCCGATCATGAGACCCAGCGCCGAGTTGGGCTGGGTCGAAATGCCCGAGCCAAGCCAGTCGGCCAGGCGGGGAATGTCGAGCGCCCAGGCGAGGAAGGAAGTGAGCCCGCCCACCACGACGATCCCGCCCAAAGTGAGGGCGAGGGTCTTTGGCCAGCAGGGATTGGATTGTGTGGTTGTGGGCATGGGACGCCTAATCGTCCCATGCCCGCCGCAGGCACTATGTCAGCGGAGGACTACGCCGTCATGGGCCCGCTGTCCACCCTCAAACTACAGTCGAGACCGAGTCAGCGATGCAGTTCGAGCCTGCCGATGCCGGCCGCGCCGGCGATCGCCGAGACGAGGAAGAGGCCGACGATCACGATGCCCATGGGTTGCTCCTTGCTCATTTCAAACTGGGTGTGCATTTGAAGCGATTTGGCCCACGAAATTGCCGTCATACGGATGTGACATACCGCAGATAGCGGATCAATGCATCGAAAACGGATGCATGTGTGCGCGGGCGTGCCGCCGGGGGTGTCGAATGCGCGAGTACCTCACGCGCAGTGCGTGCGACCGGACAAACCAAGGACCTTGACGATGAAATTGCCGTCGCACCCGGGGCACCCCGAGCGGATCTGCTGGGGTTGCGCGAAGTACTGCCCCGCCGACGACATGGCCTGCGGCAACGGCACCGATCGCGGCCAGCACCCGATCGAAATTTTCGGTGAGGACTGGCTCGAGCTCGGTCTCGACGGCACGGCGCCGGGAGTCGCCGACCACCCCGCCAAGCCGCGTTGACGCCGCGCTTGTTCCCGCCCGGCGGCACGGGCGACCATGCCCGGACGCGCCGGAGGGAGCAACGGATGAA
>DASUYI010000254.1:0-2908 GCA_036377475.1 Steroidobacteraceae bacterium
GCGCACGCCGCTGCGCAACGGCGACATGGTCGAGATCGTCACCGGTCCGGTGGCACGGCCGAACCCCGCCTGGCTGTCATTCGTGCGAACCGGCAAGGCACGCTCCGAGATCCGCCACTTCCTGCGCACGATGAAGTTCGACGAGTCGGTCGAGCTCGGCGAACGCCTGCTCGCGCAGGCGGCGCGACAGTTCAACCTGTCGCTCGCCGACGTCAGCGACGCCCAATGGGAGCTGGTGCTGAAGCAGGCCGAAGTCGAGTCACGCAACGACATGCTGGCCGACATCGGACTGGGCCGACGCCTGGCCGCCGTGGTCGCGCGCCAGCTCGCGCTCGGCGCCGCGCCGGAGCGGTCGGAGGAGGAAGCCGCGCCGCGCGCCGCCGCCCCGGCCCAGAACGTTCCGGTGCTCGTGCGCGGCACCGAGGGCATGGCCGTGCAGATGGCCAGCTGTTGCCACCCGATCCCGGGGGACACGATCGTGGGCCACATCCGCAAGGGGCAGGGCCTGGCGGTGCACCAGGCCGACTGCGTGCACGCCCAGCGCGCGCGACGCGCCGATCCCGACCGCTGGATCGAGCTGCAGTGGGCCGGCGATCCGGCGTCCAACTTCACGGTGGGGGTCGACGTCGGTGCGCTGAACGAACGCGGCGTGCTGGGACGCATCGCCGTGGCGATCGCCGAGGGCGACTCGAACATCCTGAACGTGCACGTCGAGGACGAAGACGCCCGCGTCGCGCTGATCCACTTCAAGATCCAGGTGCGCGACCGCACGCACCTGGCGCGCGTGATCCGGTCTCTGCGACGGGTGAAACATGTCGTCCAGATCACCCGGCCGCGCGGCGCACCCCGCAGCCATCAGGACGCCTCGTAGCGGACCTCGAGGACTTCCAGGGATTCCACGCCGGCCGGCGTTCGCAGGGTCACGGTGTCGCCTTCGCGTGCCTTCAGCAGCGCGCGCGCGATCGGCGAGATCCAGCTGACCTGTCCATGGGCGGGGTCGACCTCGTCGATGCCGACGATGCGGATGCGGTTCTCGCGCCCGTCGGCCGTGGCATACAGCACCGTCGCGCCGAAATAGATCTGGTCGGTCGACTCGCGCGCGCTCGGGTCCACGATCTCGGCGACATCGAGCCGCTTCGTCAGGAAGCGGATGCGGCGGTCGATCTCGCGCAACCGCTTCTTGCCGTAGATGTAGTCGCCGTTCTCGGACCGGTCGCCGTTCGAGGCGGCCCAGGCTACCGTGCGCACGACCTCGGGCCGCTCCACGTCGATCAGTTGCAGCAGCTCCTCCTTCAGCCGCTTGTGCCCGGCGGGAGTGATGTAGTTGCGCGTGCCGGCGGGAGCTTCGGGAAGCTCCAGTTCCTCGTCGTCGCCTTCGTTCTCCTTGACGAATGCCTTGCTCATGCCGGTCCCTCCGCGCGGATGCTACCGCGGCGAGCAGCCGACGGGCCCGACGATTGCTGCCCCCCGGCTTCGCACGCAGAGGAGAACCCATGGCCGTCGCATCCGGGCAGCTCGACGAGCTTCGCCAGGCGCTGGTCGAGCGCAAGGAGGAACTGGCGCTCGAGCTCGAGGACGGCGCGCGCCGCCGCCTCGAGGAAGACGCGTTCAGTACGCTCGCGAGCGACGTCGGCGACGCGGGCGACGCCTCGACGGCGACCGAGCAGGCCGACCTGCGCAACTCGCAGATCGAGCGCGACGTCGCCGAACTGCGCGCGGTCGACGCCGCGCTGACCCGCATCGACGACGGCACCTACGGCCTGTGCACGCGCTGCGGCGGCGACATCGGCGACGCACGGCTGCGCGCCAACCCCGCTGCCGAGCGCTGCATCGCGTGCCAGGTCGCCTACGAGAAGCAGTACGGAGGCGGCGGCACGCCGTCGCTATGAACGCGCCGGAACGCCGAGGGCGGATCCGCGAAGGCGACCGCATCACGGTAAGCCGGCTGCGGCTGTACCGGGATGGCCGCTGGGCGGACGTCGACGGCGCGGAACTGTTCGGCGGTCGTCGGGTGATCGTCTTCGGCCTGCCGGGCGCCTTCACGCCGACCTGCTCGTCGCAACACCTGCCCCGCTTCAACGAGCTGGCCCCGGCGCTGCGTGCGCACGGGGTCGACGAGATCGTCTGCGTGTCGGTCAACGACCCGTACGTGATGGAGGCGTGGGCGCGCGAACAGGAGGCCGACCAAGTGACGCTGCTGGCCGACGGCAACGGCGAGTTCACCGAAGCCATCGGGATGCTCTCCGACAAGCGCGACGTCGGCTTCGGCATGCGCTCGTGGCGCTATTCGATGCTGGTCGCCGATGGCGGGGTCGAGAAGCTGTTCTGCGAACCCGCGCAGCCGGGAGATCCCTACGAGGTGTCGGATGCCGACACGATGCTGCACCACCTCGACCCGGATGCGAAGGTGCCCGACGAAGTCGTCGTCTTCACGCGCGAAGGCTGCGAGCACTGCGCGCGGGCAAAGGAGATGCTCGAACAGGCCGGCCTCACGTACGTCGAATTTCCGCTCGAGGCCAGCGTCCGCGGGACCGTGCTCCGCGCCGTTGCCGGCCGCGAAACGGTGCCGCAGATCTTCCTGAATGGGGAGTTGCTCGGCGGGGCGGATGAACTCGAGCAACGCCTGTACGGCGCGTCAGGTCCGCCGGAGACCCGGCCGACCTGAGTCCGCGCCGCGGAGGCGGCTTCAGCGGGGGTTGCGGTCGCCGCTCTTTCCGCCTTCCTCGCCCTCCTCGTCGATCTCCTCCGGGTGCTCGAGCAGAGCGTCCTCCTCTTTCGCGCGGCTCTTGCCCTGCTCTTCCGCCCGCTCCATCTCGCGCGCTTCGCCTGCGCTCGCCGGCTCGGCGTCGCGCGCCGCCTGTTCGACGTCATGGTTCTTCACGTAGTCGCGCGTCTTCTCGTCGTAGCG
>DASUYI010000255.1:0-4860 GCA_036377475.1 Steroidobacteraceae bacterium
GCGGATTGCGACCGAACTGCTCGACGGATGGCTCCGGACGCAGCCGCGCGCCGCCTTGCGGTTGCTCGGCGTGGGCCTGAGCGACCTCGCCGAAGAGGTGCAGGCCGACCTGTTCGCCGCACCGGAGTCGACGCGCAACCGGCAACTCGATGCCGCGGTCGACAAGATCCGCCAGAAATTCGGATCGGTGGCGCTGAAGGCCGCGAGTTCGATCAAACCAGGGGATAGGGGTTAGGGGATAGGGGATAGTGAAGAGGCGCTTCGCGCTCCGGCCTCTATCCGCTATCCGCTTTCCATCCCCTATCCCCTATCCCCTGCCTGAGGCATGATGAGCGTTCGCCGAACGCATCCTAACTCCCGATGTACACGAGCTTTTTCGGCCTCCAGGAAAAACCGTTCGCGATCACGCCGGACCCGCGCTACCTCTACCTGAGCGAGCGGCATGCGGAGGCGCTGGCGCACCTGCTCTACGGCATCAACGAGGCCGGCGGATTCATCCAGCTGACCGGCGAAGTCGGCACCGGCAAGACGACCGTGATCCGCAGCCTGCTCGAGCAACTGCCGGGCCACGCCGAGGTCGCGCTGATCCTGAACCCGCGCGTCACGCCCGCCGAGTTCCTGCTCACGATCTGCGAAGAGCTGCACCTCCAGGTGCCCGAACACGGGCGCGACAGCACCAAGGCGCTCATGGACCTGCTCGGGCATTACCTGCTCGAGGCGCACGCGCGCGGCCGACGTGTCGTGCTGATCGTCGACGAAGCTCAGAACCTGAGTCCGCAGACGCTGGAGCAGGTGCGCCTGCTCACGAACCTCGAGACCGCGACGACGAAGCTGCTGCAGATCATCCTGATTGGCCAGGAGGAACTGCGCACGCTGCTCGAGCAGCCGGACCTGCGCCAGCTGGCGCAGCGCATCACCGGCCGCTATCACCTGAGCCCGCTCTCGCGCGAGGAGAGCGCCGGGTACGTCAAGCATCGGATGCGCGTGGCCGGCGCGACCGCCGAGGCGTTCACGCCGGGCGCGCTCAAGGAGGTCCATCGCCTGAGCGGCGGCATCCCCCGCGTGATCAACGTGGTCTGCGACCGCGCGCTGCTCGGGGCGTTCACGCGCGAGGACCATCGTGTCGGCCCCGCCTACATCCGGCAGGCGGCGGGCGAGGTCTACGGCCGCCCGGTCCCGGCGCCCTGGTTGCGTTGGGCCACGGTGGGTGCAGTCACGGCCGCGCTGGCGCTCGTCGCATTCGGCGGATGGTCGCTGCTCGCAAACCGCGAAGCCACCCGCGTGGCCACGGCGGGCGCGCCCGCCGCAGCGTCGCAGCCCGACGCGGTGCCCGTCGCGGTCAACGCGGTCGCTGAGGCGCCTCCAAGCCCGCCGCCCCCGCCACCGCTCGACGAACTGCTCGTGCAGAACGCGAACGACACGACCACCGAGGCCGCGCTCGGGAAGCTGTTCCAGCGCTGGAACCTCGCCTATGCGCCGAACCGCGGGCGTGGCTGCGACCAGGCGACCGCACAAGGCCTCGAATGCCTGTTCCAGAAGGGTTCGTGGGCGCAACTGCGCACGCTGAACCGCCCGGCGATCCTGACGCTGACCGACGACCTCGGCAGCACGCACCAAGTCGTGCTCGTCGGGCTCGATGACGAAGCCGCCACGGTCGACCTCGGCGGCACGACGCGCGACGTGCCGATCGCCTCGATCTCGCGCTACTGGTTCGGCGACTTCCTGCTGCTCTGGCGACCGCCGCTCGCGGTCGTCAAGTCGCTCGGTCCGGGCATGCGCGGCGCCGAGGTCAAGTGGCTGCGCGAAAACCTGCGCGTTGCGCAGGGCCTGCCCGAGACGGCGCAAGGAAGCGATTTCTACGACGAGGATCTCACGCGGCTCGTGCAGGATTTCCAGCGCGAGCACCGACTCAACGCCGACGGGGTCGCGGGCGTGCAGACGCAGATCGTGCTCGACACCGTGCTCAACCCGGCAGACTCGCCCACGCTCGGTGGCGAGGCCTCCAGCGTCGGCGGCTGAGCATGTCGTTCATCCTCGACGCACTGCGCAAGTCCGAGCACGCACGGCAGAAGCAGACCGGCCCGGGGTTCGCGGAGGTGCCGGTCGTCGTCGCGAAACCGAAGACGAACGTCTGGGCGACGGCGGCCGTGGCGCTGCTGCTCGTGAACCTGATCGCGGTCGGCGTGCTGCTGTTGCGACGCGCGAACCAGGAGCCGCCGACGCCGGTCGCGACGAACGAGCCCGCAGCGACCACGACGATCGCCGCCCCCGGCGCGAACTCCGTCGAGGCACCGCAGGCGCCCGCCGCCACTCCGACCACGGCCTCGGGTGCGGGCCCGACGCTGGCTTCCCCTGCCGCACCGAGCACCGCGCCGCACACGCCGGTCCCCTCGACACCGCGTGCGGCCCAGGCCGGCCGCAATCCGCTCGCCGAGGAAGTGGCCGAGACCGAGGCGTCGGGCGTCGAACGTTCGGTCGCGGAGGCCGCCGCCGCCGTACCGGCGGGCCCGCCGGCCGTGACGCGACAAGGCTCGGCGCCCGCGCGTCGCGGAGGGTCGGTCGTCTACGCGCCGGTTCCGGAGGCGGACGACGCACCCTATTCGCCACCGCCGGCCGCGCCTCGCGCGGAGCCCGCGTCCGACGGCCTGCCGACCGCCGACGAAGTGACCGCGCGCGGCGGCGCGCCCGCGTTGCACCTGGACCTGCACGTCTACGCGACGTCGCCGGCGCAGCGCTTCATCTTCGTCAATTCGCGCAAGTACCGTGAGGGCGACGCGCTGCAGGAAGGCCCCGTGGTGGAACAGATCACCGCGACGGGCGCGGTGCTGAGCTATCGTGGCAGCCGGTTCCGGTTGTCCAACGACTGAGCGCCGGGAGTCGTTCGCGCGTGAACGCCGTATCGGTGGTGGCCGACAGCCTCGACGGGCTGCGGCTCAACTTCGCGCTGCAGGCCGGCATCTTTCGACTGCTGTCGCAGCAGGAACACCTCAACAAGATCAACGTGTTCCCGGTGCCGGACGGCGACACCGGCACCAACCTCGCGCTCACCGTCCATGCCGTGCTCGCGGCGTTGCGCCAGTGGCCGGACACGCACGCCGGCAAGACGCTCACGCGCGTGGCCGATGCGGCGCTCGACGGCGCGCGCGGCAACTCCGGCGCGATCCTCGCGCAGTTCTTCCTCGGCCTCTGCGACCGGCTCGGACACCTGCAGCGCCTCGACCCCGACGACTTCGCCGAGGGCGTGGGCGGCGGCGCCGACTATGCGCGCGAAAGCCTGAGCGAACCCCGGGAAGGCACGATCCTGACGGTGCTGACCGACTTCGCGCATGCCGTGCAACGTGCGCGTCGCGAAGGCATCGCCGATTTCCGTTCATTGCTCCGCCGCGGTGTCGTGGTCGCGCAGGCATCGCTCGAGCAGACGACGTTCCAGCTCGAGGCGCTGCGCAAGGCCAACGTCGTCGACGCCGGCGCACAGGGTTTCGTCGAGCTGATCGCGGGATTGAGCGAGTACCTCGACAGTGGCGCGGAGGCGGCCCCGCCGGCCGGCGTCGCCACGGGCGTGCTCGACACGTCGAGCGAGCAGGCCGCGGGCGACGCGGAAGACCTCGCCTACCGCTACTGTACCGAGTGCGTCGTCACCGGCGAGCACGTCGACCGACGTCACCTGCGCGAGGAACTCTCCGCGCTCGGCGGCAGCCTCGTCGTCGCGGGCCTGCAGCACAAGGTGCGCGTGCACGTGCACGTCAACGATCCTGCCGAGGTGTTCCGGGTCGCTGCGCGCTTCGGGAAGGTCTCGGGGCAGAAAGCCGACGACATGCAGCGGCAGCAGCAGGCCGCCCACCTCGCGCGACAGCGCATCGCCGTGGTCGTCGACTCCGCCGCGGACATTCCCGAGGAGGAGATGGACCGGCTCGGCATCCACATGGTGCCGGTGCGCGTGCACTTCGGCGAGCGCAGCTACCTGGACAAGGTCGAGCTCACGCCCGAGGAGTTCTACGCCGAGATCGCCCGCGGCGGCGCGCCGCCGAAGACCTCGCAACCGCCCCCCGGCGATTTTCGCCGGCAGTTCGAGTTCCTGGGCTCGCATTTCGACGCGGTCGTCTCGATCAACCTGACCAGTCGCGCGAGCGGTACGCATGCGGCCGCGGAAACGGCAGCGGCGCGCACGGCGTCGCACGGCACGATCACGGTGATCGACAGCCGCACCGCCTCGCTCGGACAGGGATTGATCGCGATGTACGTCGCCGAATGCGCCGCCGCCGGGCACGACGAGGAGGCCGTCATCGCCGCGGCACGGGCCGCGATCCCGAGGACGCGCACGTTCGGGATGGTCGGTTCGCTCGACTACGCGGTGCGCGGCGGCCGCGTGCCGCGATGGGTCAAGCGTGTCGCGGACGTCCTGCGCCTGGTGCCGGTGCTGCATGCGGACCGGGAGGGTCGCGTGACGCTGGGGGGCGTGCTGTTCGGGCGCAACGATGCGACCGCGAAGTTCGCGCGCTTCGTGCGGCGGCGCATGCGCGCAGACCGCTCCTACCGCGTGCTGGTCGGCCATGCCAACTGCGAGGCGGAGGGCCAGTGGCTGCTCGAGATGCTCCGCGGGTCGAACGTCGGCGATGCCCGGCTGATCCCGCTCGGCACGGCGCTCGGCGCGCACGGTGGACCGGGTATGCTCGTGGCTGCGTTCCAGGACTACGAGGCGCCGCGACGCGCGCAGGACCCATGAAGCTAGAGACGCTCGCGATCCATGCCGGTCGCCAGGTCGACCCGGCCACCGGGGCGCTGCGCGAACCGTTGCACCTGTCGACGACGTTCGAGCGCGACGCCGACGGTGACTACCCGCGCGGCTACAACTACACGCGG
>DASUYI010000256.1:0-3949 GCA_036377475.1 Steroidobacteraceae bacterium
TGGACGCTTCACGCTCGCGGTGGGCTCGGGCGAACGCCTGAACGAGCACGTCGTCGGACTGGGCTGGCCCGCCGTGCACGAGCGCCACGACATGCTGCGCGAGGCGATCGAGGTCATCCGCCGGCTCTGGAGCGGCGAGACCTGTACGCACCAGGGCGAGTACTACCACCTCGACAGCGCGCGTCTTTACGACCTGCCCGGACAGCCGATCCCGCTCGTGGTCGGCGTGAGCGGCGACAAGTCCGTGCAGCTCGCGGCGGACGTCGGCGCCGGCATCATGGCCGTCGAGCCGAAGCGCGAGCTCGTCGACGACTGGCGCAAGGCCGGCGGTGGCGACGGTCCATGCTACGGCGAGATGTCGCTCGGGTACGCCACCAGCAAGCGACGCGGACTCGAGCTCGTGCACCGCTACATGCGGTTCGGCGCTTTCGACTGGAGCGTGCTCGCTGAGCTGCCGAACGTCGGCGCGTTCGAGGCGGCGAGCAAGTACGTCAAGCCGAAGGACCTCCAGGACGAGATCCCGCACGGACCGGACGTCGAGCCCTATGTCGAATCGGTGCGCGAGTTCGTCGACGCCGGGTTCGATCACGTCGTGCTGCTCGCCGTGGGCGACGACCAGGAAGCCTTCATGCGTTTCTTCGAGCGTGAACTGCGCGACGCGCTGCGCGCCCTCGAGCGGCGCGGGACCGGGCTCGCGAAGAAAAAGACGTCGGCTGCGCGCAAGCGGTCACGGTAGGCGTGCCGCCGTCACGCACGTCTTGATCGCCACCGCCAGCTGATTTTCTGCAGTTCCATGGCCAGAAGCAGGCTGAGTGACACGACGCCCAGCGTCAGCCATGCCGAAGACGGGAGTGGACCGAGCTCCAGCAGATCCTGCAGCAGCGGGACGTGCATGGCGGTGACGTGAAGCAGCAGTGCGGTCGCGACCCCGATGGCCAGCAGGGGATTTCGTCTGAGCGGAATGCGAAAGATGGAAACCGTCTCGGACCGGGCATTGAAGGCGTCGACGTTCTGCAGCAGCACCATGAGCAGCATCAGGGCGTTCCGTGCATGCGGCACCGCAACGCCGGCGTCGAGCATCCATGCGTAGGCCGCAAATCCGAGCATGGCCATCCAGGTCCCGCCGAGCAGCACTCGCTCCAGCATGAGGCGGTTGAACACCGGCTCCGCGGGCCGGCGTGGTGGCAAGCGCAGCTCGTCGCCGCGTCCCCGCTCGAATGCGAGGGCGACGTCCTGGATGCCGTTGGTCACGAGGTTGAGCCAGAGCAACTGCGTCGGCAGCAGCGGCAGCGGCAATCCCACCGTCACCGCCAGTCCGACGGTGAGCACTTCCGCGATCCCCGCAGCGACCACGAGGTACACGACGTTGCGTATGTTCTGGTACGCAATACGGCCTTCTTCGACGCCCGCGACGATCGTGGCGAAATTGTCATCGCTCAGGACGACGTCGGACGCATCACGCGCGACGTCGGTGCCTCCGCGACCCATGGCGATGCCGATGTTGGCGTGGCGCAGAGCCGGTGCATCGTTGACCCCGTCGCCCGTGACCGCGACGAAATGCCCCGCGCCCTGCGCGGCCCTTACGATCGAGAGTTTCTGGGAGGGAGTCACCCTCGCGTAGACGCGGCCGGTCTGCACCGTTCGGCCCAGGAGGTGTTCATCCTCCGCATGCAGATCGGCACCGTGAATGACGTCATCGGCGCTGGTGGCGATGCCGAGTTCGCGCGCGATCGACAGCGCCGTGATGGGATGATCTCCCGTCACCATGACGACGCGCACGCCAGCCTCGCTGCAGCGCTGCACGGCCGTGGCCGCCTCCGGGCGCAACGGATCGATCAGTCCGACCAGTCCGGCCAGTCGCAGGCCCGCCGGCGTCTCCGAGATCTCGAAAGGCTGCGCAGCCGGTCGATTCCCCGACGCCAGCGCCAGCACCCGGTGACCGCGACTTGCCATGTCGTTCGCGGCCGACTGCGCAAGCCGGTGCTGCTCCGGGCTCAGGTCGCACATCGCGAACAGGCTTTCCGGTGCGCCCTTGGCTGCAATCCACGTCTCGGCGCCATCCCTGTGCACCGTGACGGCGAAGCGATGCTCCGGCTCGAACGGAATGACCGTGATGGCGGGACGTTGCGCGAGGAGCGTCTCGCGATCGAGGCCGCCCTTGCTGGCGAGCGACAGCAGCGCGACGTCGGTCGGGTCGCCGCGCCAGGTCCACGCGCCGTCCTTCTGCCGCAGGTCTCCTTCATTGCATGCGACGGCTATTTCGAGTAATCGACGCAGGTCGCCGTGGCCCGCGCCGATCGGTGCCCCGGTCGTGACGTCCTGAATCCGACCGTCGGGCTTGTATCCCACTCCTGTCACGACGCCGCGCGTGCCATCGGCGAGGAACAGTTCGCGTACGGTCAATTCGTTGCACGTCAGGGTTCCGGTCTTGTCGCTTGCGATCAGTGTGCAGCTGCCGAGCCCCTCGACCGCCGGAAGCCTGCGCACGATTGCGCCGCGACCGGCCATGCGCCGTGCCGCGACGGCGAGCGCAACCGTGATTGCGACGGGCAGGCCTTCTGGAATGGCCGAGACGGCGAGTGCGATGCCGAACATGAACATCGTTTCGACGCTCGCTCCGTGCACCACGACGGCGAACGCGCCAATGAAGGTCGCGGCGGTAAGGACGGCGACTGCAATGGCACGGCTGAACCGTTCCATGCGCTCGACGAGCGGCGGCTTGCCGGCGTCCGCGGCCGTGATCGAGATCGCAAGCTTCCCGACGACGGTGGCGGCCGCCGTGGCGACGACGACTCCGCGGCCGCGCCCCCTCGCGACCGACGAGCCGGCGAAAGCCATGTTGCGGCAGTCCGCCGGCCCGGCCTCGGCCGTACCGATCCAACCGGCATCTTTCGGCACCGGCATCGATTCGCCGGTCAACAGTGCTTCCTCGAGTTCGAGGCCCCGGGTGTCCAGCAACCGCAGGTCTGCAGCGACGTGTTGACCACTCTCCAGCGCAACCACGTCGCCTCGGACGAGGCCCGATGCGTCGATTTCGACGAACTGACCGTCACGCCGCACGGTGGCCCGCATCGGCAGCAGTCGCTGCAGCCCGTGACGCTGCTGCTCAGCCCGCCATTCCTGCCATCCACCGACCGCCGAGTTGATCGTCAGCACCACGCCGATGAACGCGGCATCGCTGCCTTCGCCGAGCAACAGTGAGGCGACCGCAGCGACGAGCAGCACGTAAATGAGCGGGCTCCTGAGTTGGCGCAATCCAATCTCTAGCGCTCCGGGCGGAGCCTTGGACGGCAGCAGGTTGCGCCCTTCGCGCTCGAGTAGCGCTTCCGCCTCGGCACGTGTGAGGCCGTCTACGGAGGTCGCGAGCAGTTCCAGCGTCGCCTGCGACGACAACGCCTGCGACGCACCGGCGTCTTGCCCGCCTCGACGCCCTCGCTGAGCGACGTTCGGAGCCGGCTTCGACGTTCGCGCCAAGGAGACTTACCGACGTCGCTTCGAGTGGGTCGCATCGCCGATACGGTGCCCTGGCCCGCGGGAACCAGGATGACCGGCACTCGGGCGCTCCTGATGACACCGTGCGACTGCGATCCAAGCAGCAGGTCCGCGGCGCGGCTGCGCTTCTTCATGCCCATGCAGATTGCGTCGGCCGCCATGCGCTCGGCGTACGTCGCGATGACGTCGTGTGGTGACTCGCCCCGGCGGACCACGAGGTGGGTGACGGCGCGACGCACATGTTGCGATGGGGCCAGCAGCGCCTCCAGCCGCAGCCGTGCTGCGTGCTCCGCCTTCTTGTCCGAATGCGGCTCGAGCACGTGCAGTAGATGGACCTCGCCGTCCTGCGGCGCCACGCCGAGCGCACTGCGCACCACCTCTGCGTCCATGTCCGACAAGTCGACCGCCGCGAGGACACGCTTGATGACGGCGACGTGTGCGATTCCGAATTCGGACG
>DASUYI010000257.1:0-2164 GCA_036377475.1 Steroidobacteraceae bacterium
TCGAAAAACGCGCGTCGCAACTCCGGAACGGCCTGCCAGTCGAGTTCGATCGGCGTGTCCGACCCCGCGAGCCGCACACGCACGCCGAGCCTGGTCTCGACCTGCGCCGTCGCGACGCCCTGTCGCACCAGGTCCGCACGCGCGTCGGAGGCCAGCTCGTCGAGTGCGCGTTGCGCGTCGGGCTGCGCCGCCTCATTGAGCTCGCGCTCGAACGTGCGGCGTCGAATCGAGCGTCGGGTCGTGATGCCGATGCCGAACGCCGAGAGCACGCCCGCCAGCGGGTGCAGCAGCACTTCGCCCGCACCGAGCAGCTCGGCGACCGCACAGGCGTGCTGGCCCGCCGCGCCACCGAAGCAGAGCAGCGAGAACTGCGCCGGGTCCTGCCCGTGGTGCAGCGCGAGCTCGCGGATCGCATTGGCCATGCGCGCGACCGCGACGTCGAGAAACGCCTCGGCCAGCGTTTCGACGGAGTACTCGCGACCCGAGACTGCTCCTGCGGCCTGCGCCAGCTCGTGCAACCGCACGTGCGAGGCCTCGACGTCGATCGGCTCGCAACCCGACGCGCCGAAGACGCGCGGGAAGCGCCCGGCCGGGATCCGGCCGAGCACGACGTTGCAGTCGGTGACCGTGGCCGGGCCGCCGCGCCGGTAGCAGGCCGGGCCGGGGTCCGCGCCGGCGGACGCGGGGCCGACCTGCAGGCGACCGTCGGCGACGCGCAGGATCGAGCCGCCGCCCGCGGCGATGGTCTGGATGTCCACGAGCGGGGTCTGCAACCGGACGCCGTCGATCTCGGCCGTGAAGCGCCGCGGGATCGTGCCGGTAGACAGGCTCACGTCGGTCGACGTACCGCCCATGTCGAACCCAAGCAGTCTGCGCGCACCGTCCGCGGACCCGGCCGCGATCATGCCGACGACACCGCCGGCCGGACCGGACAGCACGCCGTTGACGCCGCGGAACCCTGCGGCATCGACCAGACCACCGTTGCTCTGCATGAAGGCGACGTCGGCGCAGCCGAGCTCGCGCTCGAGGGCGGCACGGAACTCGCACGTGTAGCGGAGCAGCACGGGAGACAGGTAGGCGTCGGCCACTGTCGTGTCGCCGCGCGCAACGAAGCCGAGCAACGGCGCGGCCTCGTGCGAAGTGATCACCTCGTCGAAGCCCGCCGCGCGCGCGATCGCAGCGGCGCGTCGTTCGTGCGCCGGGTGCCTGAACCCGTGCACGAACGCGATCGCCACCGACACGATGCCGTCGCGTCGTGCGGCCGTGAGCGCGGCCTGAAGCATTGCGTCGTCGAGCGGCGTCAGGACCACGCCGGCGGCGTCGATCCGCTCCGGCACCTCGATCGTGCGGGCCTGCAGCGGCGCCGGCCGATGGATCTCGCGCGCGAAGATGTCCGGACGCTCCTGGTAGCCGATCACGAGCGCGTCGCGGAAGCCGGTGGACGTCACGAGCAGCGTCGGCGCGCCGTTACGTTCGAGCAGGGCGTTGGTTGCAACCGTCGTGCCGAGGCGCACGGCCAGGACGTCGCGGCCATGCGCGTCCGCGTGCCGATCGAGCAGCGTGCGAATCCCGTGCAGCGCCGGGTCGCCCGGGTGCGCCGGGTCGTGCGACAGGACCTTCGCCGTGTGCAGCGAACCGTCCGCGGCAAAACCGACGACGTCGGTGAACGTGCCGCCGCGATCGACGGCGAAACGCCAGCCGGCACGTGCCTGGGAGTGTTGCTCGGAGGGTTGCAAGGGTGGACCGGGCATCGTTCGAGCGATGATTCATTCTGTCAGATCCCGGCCGAGACTCGTCCTGCGGTAGGCTGCGCACCGGGGCCGACCGGGACCATGGGCACATCCTCCTCCGCATCGACGCCGGAACGACGCGCCGCGGCGATCCTTGCCGTCGTCGAGCGTATCCCGCGTGGCCGCGTCACGACGTACGGCAGCGTCGCCGCCCGCGCGGGGTTGCCACGCCAGGCACGACTCGTCGGCAAGGTGCTTGCGTCGCTGCCGCCGCGCAGCGCCGTGCCGTGGCAACGCGTCGTGGCCGCCGGAGGCCGCATCGCGTTTCCCGAAGGCTCGCCTTCGCGCGCACGGCAGATCCGGCTGTTGCGAGCCGAGGGCATCGACGCGATGCGCGGGCGGGTCGACCTCAAGCGCCACGGCTGGGGTGCGCC
>DASUYI010000258.1:0-2529 GCA_036377475.1 Steroidobacteraceae bacterium
GTCGGCCACTGTTTCGAGTTGGAAGCGCTCGGCGGTGGGCCAGAATATCGTGCGGTCGTTGAGGGGGTGGGTGAGGTCGACGATCCGCGCGCCCTCGAATGTATCCGCAAAAACCGACGACTGTTTTTCGTCGGCGAACGCTGCGTGCGATGCGAAAGCGACGAGCAGCAGGCACGACGTCACGGTGTGCATTTCGGGCCCCCGCTCGAGGTTCAGACGGTCGGCTTCACGTTCGCATTGAGCCGGAACAGGTTCTTCGGGTCGTACTTGTTCTTGACCTGCTGCAGCCGCGGCAGGTTGCCCTGGTAGTTCTCGTCGATGACCCGCTGGCCTTCGTCGGCGACCTCGTTGGTGTAGTAGCCATTGGTGTAGCGTTCGAGCGTGGCCCAGTACGATTTCACGTACTGCACGTGCGGCGTCGAGTCGGCCGTGAGCGGCCATGACACCACGGCGAACATGTTGTGCGTCGCCCGGCGGTGCGGGAACGCGGTCGCCTCGACCGGGACGCGACCGATCGCCGCGCCGGAATGCTGGAAGAACGCGACGGTGCCGCGGTCGGGGTGCGGCTGGAACCCCTCGACCAGCGTCCGTGCGATTTCTTCCGGGAACGCGTCGATGAATCCCGACTTGAGGTAACTGCCTTCGTTGCGCGGGTCCGTGCGGTCGTTGCTGCGCTGGAGCGCGACGTAGTCGACCGGTCGCACACGGTCGGCGATCGGCGTGCCGAGCTTGCGCAGCGGCGCAAGCGCCTGTACCGCCTTGTCAGCCGTGCCGGAGTAGCAGGTGTCGAAGATGAACATGCCCGGCTTGCCGCCGCGCGGCGCGGTCATGATCGCATCGACGTAGAGTTCGGCGGGCGCTGCGGCGGTGATCTCGGCATAGGCCGGCATGAGGTCACGCGCGCGGTCGAGCGGGAACACGAGCGGCCCTCCGATCACCTGGCGCTGCATCGGGTGCAGTCCGAATTCGAACGACGTGACGACGCCGAAGTTGCCGCCGCCACCGCGCACGCCCCAGTACAGGTCCGGATTCTCCTGCGCGCTCGCGTGCAGCAGGCGCCCGTCGGCGGTGACGATGTCCACGGCACGCACGTTGTCGCAGGCGAGGCCGAAACGGCGCGCGAGCCGACCGAAGCCCGCGCCGAGCGTGAGGCCGCCGACGCCCGTGTGCGACACCGTGCCCGCGGTGGTCACGAGCCCGAGCGCCATGGCTTCGTGGTCGAGCTCGCCGAGCAGGCTGCCGCCCGACACGTAGGCGATCCGCGCGGCGGGATCGACGCGCACGCTGCGCATCCGCGACAGGTCGATCTGCATCCCGCCGTCGCAGGTGGACTTGCCCGAGTAGCTGTGGCCGCCGCATTTCACGGCGACCAGCAAATCGTGCCGACGGGCGAAATCGACCGCCGTGCGCACGTCGGCCGCGCCGGTCGGCTGGACGATCAGCGCCGGTCGTCGGTCGATCGACTCGTTGAGTACGCGTCGGGCGCTGTCGTAGCCCGCGTCGCCCGGCAGCAGCAACGCGCCCCGCAAGCTCTGCTTGAGTTGCTGCAGGTCGCTCGCCGCGAGGCTGGTGGCCGCACCCTCGCGGGTCACGGCCCGGACGTCCGTCACCTGCAAGGCCTGCGCGAAGGCCCGGCCGAGCGGCAGCGCCGCGCCGGCCGCCGCCGCCAATGACAGGCCCACGAAACCGCGTCGATTCAGCATGGCGTCCAGTCCTCCCGCTCCGCAGGGGATTGCGGAGCCGATTTTTTCCGGAAGCTTACTCTCCGGGCCGACGAGTGCCTACGCGAGGATGATTCGACTGCAACGATCAGGCATGATCCGCGCGCCATCGACAACAACGAACGTCGCGATCCCTGATGGTCGAACCGCACACCGGCTACCCGCGCCCCGAAGACCCCGATTCCACCTCGACCAGAGACGCCGCCGTTCCGGTGCCGGTTGCGCCCCCGCCTCCTCCTTCGTCGCTAGATTCTGCGGCGCCGGTCACGCACCGGCATTCACCCGGCGGACTACGCTTCAGCGACAGAAGGCTGCGAACCACGCTCGCCCGGAGCACTCCATGCACGGCGACGTCACCGGCCAGGCGGGACACGGAATGAACTCGTACCGGAAACTCGGATTCGCTTTGCTGTTGTTGCTGCTCGTGCGGGGCCTGCCGGCCCAAGCCACGTCCACCGTCGGCTCGCAGCCCGCACGGCCCGACGTGCGCTCGCAGGCCTATTACATCTTCGACGGCTCGAACTCGGCCGTGCTCGCGTCCCGGCACGAGAACACCCCGGCACCGATCGCCTCGATCACCAAGCTGATGACGGCGCTGGTCGTGCTCGAGGCGGACCAGTCCATGGACGAGATGCTCACGATCACGGCGGCCGACGTGCGCGGGACCGCCGGCTCGGGGTCGCGCCTGTGGCCGGGGGCGCGCCTGTCCCGCAACGACCTGCTGCAGCTTGCCCTGATGTCGTCCGAGAACCGTGCGGCCCACGCGCTCTGCCGCTCCTATCCCAAAGGCCTGACGGCCTGCGTGCGG
>DASUYI010000259.1:0-12373 GCA_036377475.1 Steroidobacteraceae bacterium
AAGCTTGCCAATATCGACATATTGGCTGCGCTTTGCGCCTTGCCGCAGGCGATTGGAAAGGCACGCAGCTCATGACAATGAGTGTTGACAGGCCCTAGCCGCGCTTGCGCCCCGGGCGCAGCATCCGCACGGAACTCGTGAGGTCATCCTCGAGCGTGGCGGCGCGCTGCTGCTCGGCCTCGCTCAGCAGCGCGTCCAGGGTGCTGCGCGTGCCGCGCACCAGGTCGATGATCGCCGCCTGCTCGATCGGACGCGCCATCAGGAAACCCTGGACCGACACTTCGCCGCAGGCCGCCAGGAAATCGAGCTGGGAGACTCGCTCGACGCCCTCGACCGTGACCTGCAGTCCCAGGTTGCGGCAGAGCCGGATGATCGAGTGCACGATCGCCGCCGAACGCGGATTGCTGTCGACGCCCCGGATCACGCTGCGGTCGAGCTTCACGCGACTCAACGGCAATTGCTCGATCGACGTGAGCGACGAATAGCCGGTGCCGAAGTCGTCGAGCGCGGTGTCGATGCCGAGCAGGCGCAGGTTGTGCAACGTCTCCACGGTCACCGCGCCGGTCTGGAGCATGGTTTCCGTCAGCTCGAGTTCGATCGCCTGCGGCGGGAGGCCGTGCCGGGCGAGCAGCCGCTCGAGGTCGAGCAGGAAGTTGCCCGTGACGAACTGCTGCGCGGAGACGTTGATCGCGACGCGCGCGTCGGGCCACCCTTCGCGGCGCCAGCGTGCGCAGGCCTCGGCCGCCGTCTCGAGGATCCACTCGTTGAGTTCGAGCATCAGGCCCGACTGCTCGGCGATCGCGATGAAGTCGCCGGCCGGGACGATCACGTCGTCGTCGCGGCGCCAGCGCAGCAGCGCCTCGACGCCGGTGGTGCGCTGACGGCCGAGGCAGACGACGGGCTGGTAGTGCAGCACGAACTCGCCGCCCTCGATCGCCTTGCGCAGCGCCTGTTCGACGCGGAAGCGATTCGATGCCTGCAGCAGCATCGACGGGTCGTGCACGCACAGGCGGTTGCGTCCGAGCTCCTTGGCCCGGAACAACGCGACGTCCGCTGCCCGCAGCAGCGTCTCCGCGTCGCGTCCATGGCCGGGATAGAGCGCCACGCCGCAGCTCGCACCCACGGCGACCTCGCGGCGGTCGATCTGCAACGGCCGCTGGAACCCGGCCACGACGTGCTCGGCGCGCTGCATGACCTCGGCCGCATTGCCGGAATACTCGAAGATCAGCGTGAATTCGTCGCCGCCCAGCCGTGCGATCGTGCCGTGGTCATCGGCAAGTTCCCGCAGCCGTCCCCCGATGCTCATCAGCACCCGGTCGCCGAACTCGTGGCCCAGCGTGTCGTTGACGGTCTTGAAGTTGTCGAGGTCGATGAACAGCACCGCAATGTGCGCGCCGCGACCGGCGGACACCGCGGCCGCGGCCAGCATTTCGTCGAGGCGTCGGAACAGCTGCCGGCGGTTCGGCAGGCCCGTCAGCGGGTCGTGCTCGGCGAGGTGCCGCAGTTGCTGCGTGCGCTGCTCGACGCGGTGCTCGAGGTGCGCCTGGTACGACTTGACGGCGCGCTCGGCCTCGGCCAGCTCCCCCGCCATGTGGTTGAACGCCTGCGCCAGTTCCTCGATCTCGCGCGCACCGCCGGGGTGCACGCGCGTGGCGAGGTCACCGGCGGCGAGCTTGCGCGTGCCCTCGGTGAGCCGCCGAACGGGGCGCGTGATCGTCCACGCGGTCACGAGCAGCGCGACCAGCGCGAACAGCACGGCCTTGATCGTGGCGCCGCGTATCGACGCCTGCGCGCGCTCGACCGCGACCTGCGCGCCGACCGCGGCAGCCTTGAAGTCCTGCCACGCGGGCGCCTCGACGTGTTCGCGGATCCGCGCGGCGAGCAGGTCGCCCTGGTTCGCGAACGCGGTCTGCCGCTTCGAGACAGAGTCGTTGAGCGCCAGCGCCTGCCGTCGCCAGCGGATCGCGGCGTCGAGGTCCTCCATCTGCATCGACAGCCAGTTTCGACCGGGCGAGACCGAGAACTCCGCGCGATGCGTCGCGAACGCGCGCCGCAACAGGGTTTCGCCGCCCTTCGGCCCGTCGGCGAACCGCCCGCCCCGCGTGAGTTCGCCCGCGACGTCGTGGCGTGCGGCTTCGAGCGCGCGGGCCAGTTCCGCAATCGACGGGCCGGCGATCAGGCTGTTGCCGACCACGATGCCGCCGCCGCCCGCGCTCTTGATGCGGCGATCGAGTGCGGCGAACGCCTGCTCGAGCGCAGCCATCGCGTGTCGACGCTCCTCCTGCATGGCCAGGAGCCTGAAGCCCTCGGCCTGGTGTGCCGCAATCTCCTCCAGCAGGTCCGTGACGGCCTCTGCGTCGTCGCTCGCGGTCAGGTCGACGGATTGCGTGGCGGCCCCGGAAAGTCTTTCGGCGGCCGCCAGCGCCGCGGCGCGGTTGTCACGCGTGTCGGCGCGAAGAAATGCGAGCACGGCCCGGTCGTAGGCGGCGAGACCGTCGCCGAGGTCGCGAACGCCGCGCGACAGCGGTTCGAACTCGTGCTGCATCCGACCCAGGTCGGCGGTGGCCTGGCGCGTCGCGTGCAGCGACACGCCGGTCGCAAGTGCGAAGGCGCCGATCACGCACGCGAAACCGAGCACGAGCCACGCGACGATTGGCAGCCCGATCGTCCGGCTTTGCGACGGCACCCGCGCAGGCGCGGTTGGCGAATACACGACCACGCGTTCCTGGTCATCCCCCACGGCGTCCGATAGTGCCGCTACGGTCCGTCAGGCTGTGAGCGGTCTGCGTCCGGATCAGGACCCAGTTCACGAAACGCGTGCGGTGAGGTGCGCACGCGGGGCGGCACACCCGTGACTATGTCAAACGACGCTAGTCGCGCGTGGCGCGCGCGCGAACGCGCTGCACGAGCCCGACGACGGCCACGACGACCAGACCGGCAACGATGCCGACGAGGGCGTTGAGCAGCATCGTGACCAGTCCGGACGCAGGTCGCGGCAGGCCGTGTACCAGACCCTCGATCCCGTGATGCAGCGCCGGGATGCCGTGCGCGAGGATGCCGCCGCCGACGAGGAACATCGCCGCGGTGCCGGCGACGGACAGTGTTTTCATGAGCCACGGCGTAGCGACCAGGATGCCGCGTCCGAGCGCCTGCAGGGCCGTCGAGTTCGTTCGCACGAGCTTGAGTGCGCCGTCGTCGAGCTTCACGATGCCGGCCACGAGGCCGTAGACGCCGGCGGTCATCAACAGCGCGATCCCGACCAGCACGCCGATGCGCAGGCCGAGCGTCGCAGTCGCGACCGTGCCGAGCGTGATGACGATGATCTCGGCCGACAGGATGAAGTCGGTGCGGATCGCGCCCTTGATCCGGTCCTTCTCGAACGCGACGAGGTCGACGGCCGGATCGAAGACCGCTTCCGTCAGTTCCTTGCGGTGCTCTTCCTCCTCGGCGCGGTGCAGGAAGCGGTGGACGATCTTCTCGGCGCCCTCGAAGCAGAGGTACAGGCCGCCGATCATCAGCAACGGCACGATCGCCCAGGGTGCGATCGCGCTGATCAGCAGCGCGGCCGGCACGAGGATCGCCTTGTTGACGAGCGAGCCCTTCGCCACGGCCCAGACGACCGGCAACTCGCGTTCCGCGCGGATGCCGGTGACCTGCTGCGCGTTGAGCGCCAGGTCGTCTCCCAGCACGCCCGCAGTCTTGCGCGTCGCGACCTTGGTGAGGGTGGCGACGTCGTCGAGGACGCTCGTGATGTCGTCGAGCAGGGCGAGCAGGCTGGTGGCCATTGCGACGCTTCGGGGTGTCGGTGTGCGGGCGCGCTAGTGTGCCGCTTCGTGGCGCACCACGCACGCGGCCGGCAGTCTCAGTCGAGGTCGACCTCGAGCGTCTCGTCTGCGTCGAGCCCGACGTTGCGTGCACCGCGAAACCGCAAGTCGTCGTCCTGGCCGAGTTCCTCGTCGGCGCCGCGGCAGCTCGCCGCGACGGTGTAGTCGCCGGGCTCGACGTGGCGCACGGCGTAGCGCACCTCGTCGTTCGTCGTGCCGGGTGAAACTCGCACGGTTGCGTACGGCTCCGGCGCGACGCCATCGAGGTCGTCCGGCACGACGTCGCGACCCGCAAACAGGTAGACCGCGCCGTCGCGCTCGAGCGGTTCGTCGTCCGGGCACTCGACGGTGACCCGGCCCGTGAGGTCGGCGGTCCGGCTCGATTTCACGGCGCGCAGCGCCGGGGTCAGCGTGAACTCGTCGCTCGCGTCGTCGAACGCGAGCGATTGCCGCAGGTCGAGCGTCAGCGTGTACGCGTCCGAGCTCCGCTCGTCGTCGGCCACGGCGAAGTTGACGTCGGCGAACGCGCCGTCCTGCAGCGTCAGCGGAAATTCGACGCCTCCGGTGTCGACCACGGTCGCGTCGAAATCGGCGTCGAACAGCAGGCGCACGCCGGTGTAGTCGCCCGCGTCGAGCGTCTCGTCGGTGAACATCCGCATCGGATCGCCGTCGACGAGGTCCATGAGGTCGACCGGTTCGCCGTCCCTGAAATCGAGCGTCCTCGTCCCGCCGCCGGACAGCTCGAACTGCAGGCCGAGCAGGCTCACCCGCACCTCGGCGATCGACGGATCCGCCGGTGCGTGCGTCGCGAGGTCGTTGGTAAAGGTGCCTTCGCAGCCAGCGAGCAACGTGAACCCGGCGACGAGCGAGACCGCGGCGTTCAGCCGGTAGCGCGACGCGCACATGGATGCCGGAGCCTCCTTGGAGCCAGGACGTGGTTCGTCTGCTGCATCGTAGCCGGGGGTTTCGAGGTCAGCCAGCCGGCCGGCGCCGACACCGTCGCTCGGCCGGGGTTTGCTACCATCGCCCGACGCGCGCGTCATCAAGAAGCGTCGTCCACGACGGAGGAGCCCCGATGAAGTTCCTGGTGCTGTGGAAGTTCGAACTGGCCGGCTTGCGGTCAGAGGTGATCCCGGCGATCGCGCGGATGCCGCAATACGCGGAGCGTTTGTTCAAGGACCGCAAGCTCGTCGCGCGGTACCACATCGTCGGTCGCCACGGCGGGGCGTGGATCTACGACGTCGCGTCGAACGAGGAACTCGAGCGCCTGCTCGCGATGGCCCCCGTATACAACTTCGCGCACTACGAAGTGCTGCCGCTCGCGGAGATGGAGGACCCGATGCTCGTGCTGAAGCCGGCCGGAGCGCAGGACTAGCGCAGGGTTCGAGCTAGCGCAGCACCTGCGGCTCGGCGGCGAGGTCGCTACGCACGACGTGCAGCGTGTAGCGTGTGTCGTCGAGCGTGAAACGCAGTTGCTGGCGCGGCGGATGGCTGGTCTTGAGCAACAGCCGCGACAGCTCCACGTCGCGTGCGTCGAACGTCGTCCGCAGCCAGTCGCCTTCGGCCCGCTCGGGATTCTCGGCGAGCCCGGCCAGGATCCGCTGGATCGTGGCGAAGTGCACCGGGTTGCGGTCGCGGAGTCGCGCGAGCGCCGCGGCATCCCGCAGGTCCACGGTCGCGGGTCCGGCCTCGGCCACGGCGCCGCCCGCGAAGGCCGTCATCGTGACCGCAGCGAACGTGAGGATCCATCGGCGCATCGTCGTCACCCATTGCTTCGAGGCGGGGCCGTCCCGCTTTTGACTGCAAGCGCGGCGCGACGGTTCCGCGGCCGAGCGTGCGCCGCACCTTTTCAGGCGAAGGCGACGTAGACGCGCTTGTTGTGGCGTCCCTTGTTCTCGACCCTGGTCACGACGAGGCGTCCGACCTCGCCGGTCGAGCGCACGTGCGTCCCGCCGCAGGGCTGCAGGTCGACGCCGGCGATCTCGAGCAGCCGGATGCGGCCGGCGCCGCGCGGCGGCTGTACCGAGAGCGTGCGCACCAGGTCGGGCTGGGCGTCGAGTTCCTCGTCGGTGATCCAGCGGCAGCTCACGGGGCGGTCCGCCTCGACCAACGCTTGCAGCGCCTGGTTGACCTGCGCGACGTCGATCTCGTCCTGCGTGTCGAAATCCAGCCGGCTGCGGTCGGTCGCGACCTGGCCGCCCGTGACGCCGAACCGCAGCACGGAGCCGAGCAGGTGGAGGCCGGTGTGCATGCGCATGTGCAGATGACGGCGGGTCCAGTCGACGATGGCCTCGACTTGTTCGCCGGGCGCAGGCCACGCCGAGCCCTGCGCCAGCCGGTGCAGGATGCGGCCGCCGTCGCCCTTGCGCGCATCGACGACCGGCCAGCGGCGACCGTCGTTCGCCTCCAGCACGCCGGTGTCGCCGGGCTGGCCGCCGCCGAGCGGATAGAACACGGTCCGGTCCAGCACGACGCCGTCGGGCGACGCCTCGAGCACGCGCGCGGCGCAACGCTTGAGGTAAGCATCCTGCTGGAACAGCCATTCGGTCATGTCCGGTCTCCTGCGTCTGCGTTGCGCGCGTAGCGCATGCCCGCGGGATGCGTGGCGAGCAACGCCAGGGCGTGTTGCAACCAGTAGCGCCGGTCCCGCCACTCCTCGGCCGGGGCGATCGTCACGATCGCCGCGCGCTCGGCGAGGATGCGTTCGTTGGCGGGCGGATAGAGATGCTGGTGGGACCACGAAATGACCGCACGGTCCTTCGATTCGAAGGTTCCCGCGCTCGAGACGAACCCGGCCCAGGCCTGGATGCGCTCGATCGTCGCGCGTGCGTCGGCCGCGAACTCCTCGTACCGCACCTCGGTGAACCGGTCGCCGAGTCCCGCCGACCAGCGTGACAACTCCTGCTGTCGTTTGGCCCAGACCCGACTGAATTCCCAGCCGGCAAGCGCCTGTCCGCGCCGCTTGTGCCAGCTCACCGCGATCGCGCGCGGGTCGCGCACGAGGTTCAGCACGCGGAGGTCCGTTCGGTCGGTCAGTCCGAGCGCCAGGGCCATCTCCGGCGACTTCGACGCATCGACGAAGTCGTTCGCGCCGGTGACCCGTTGCAACGCGTCGAGCACCGAATTGAGCCGCGCGATGAAGCCGGCGTGTCGCGTCGCCAGCCGCCCGACCGCGTCAGCTGCACTCCAGTTCCGGACACCGGCCGCGTCCCGGAAGAACGCCTTCATCGACCGCCGCATCTCATGCACTCCCTCGGCCGGATTCGTGCCGAACGCCTCGGGGATCACGACGGAATACACCGGGCAGCGGCTGAGCGGATGACCGCAGGTGCACGGCGCATCGACGGACCACGCGCTCCACAGGTCACGAAGTTGTCCGAGGTTGAGGATGGACTTATGCTGCGACAACAGCAGGGAAAGCAGCGTGCTTCCCGTGCGTCCGGACCCTGAGATGGCGACGATTTTCCTGCGGGTCATGGGCTGCCGATGCGGTCAGGGTTCCTGACCGGCGACGCTACCGCTTTTGGAATCGTGCTGGCAACCGAGGTCCGAGTGACGTGACAGCAGACAGCGGCGGGGAAGACGCGCGGTACGTCTTTCTCATCTGTTCGGAGCGTTGTGGCTCCAACCTGATCGCCGCGATCCTTGGCGCGCACTCGAAGGTGCAGTCGCCGCCGCCGTACCACTTCGGCCGCGACGTGATCCTGAACCTGCACCTGCGCGACAGTCGCCCGGGCTGGGATGTCGTCCGCGAACAACTGCTCGAACGGGTCCGCACGCAAGGCTCGGAGGCCGCCGCCGCGACACTGGCCGCGTGGATGGACGAACATTCGCAGGCGACGGCGGGGGAGTTCGCGCGTTTCGTCTATGCGGGACTGGAGCGGAAGCCCGGCGCGACGACCGTCTTCGTGAAGGAAAACAACCTGCACCGGTTGCTGTTCTTCGTGCTGGGCTGCTTTCCCGCCGCAAAGTTCGTCTTCCAGGTGCGCGATCCGCGCGACTACCTGGTGTCGGCGGAGGCGCGGCGCGGCTTCTGGGCCGGCAACAAGTTCGGTTCGTTGCGTCATGCGCTCGAGGTCTGGCGCGCCGACCAGCTCGGCGGGTTGCAGGTGCTGGGCCTGCTCGGTCCCGAACGCGTCTACTTCCAGCGCTATGAGGACCTCGTCAGTCGTCCACGCGAGGTGCTGGAACCGCTCTGCACGTTCCTCGACCTGCCGTTCGAGGAGGCCATGCTCGATTTTCACGCGTCGGAGCATGCGACCCGGCTTGGCGCCAGCGACGCGGCACGGGCCAACGTGGCCCGCCCGCTGATGAGTTCCAACTTCGGCAAGTACCGAACGCAGCTCCCGCGCCGCAAGATCCGCGTCGTGGAGACCTGGCTGGGCGACCTCATGGACCGATTCGGCTACGAACGTGACCACGTCAGGCGCGGTGAGGTGCGCAAGCTGCACGCATTGTGGCCGCAATGGACGGAACCGTTCGAACGCCTGGTCAACCGTGAGACCGAGCCGTTCTACCTGTCCGGCCAGAAGCGCCTGCTGCGTCGGCTGCGGAACGTCGCGGCACCGCTGACGCCGCCCTACGACGCATCGACCAAGGGTCATTGAGCGTGTCCGACGTCTGGAGCATCGCGCGCCGGATCGCGGACCGGGCGACGGCGCAGCCATCGCGGCCGGCGTTGACCGTCGACGGTGAGACGCTCAGTTACGCGGAGCTCTGGGGACTCGCGTCGCACCTGGCCGCGCAGCTGCCCGAAGCGGCTCCGGACGGGCCGGCGCCCGCGACGGCGCTGATGGCGCACCGGCATCTCTCGTCATACGCGGCGATCCTGGCGTGCCTCGTGCGCGGGCACGCGTGGGTGCCGGTCAACGTCGACCATCCCGACCGGCGCAACCTCACGGTGCTGCGCAAGTCGGGTGCGAAGTGGATGATCTGCGGGTCGCGCGCCACCGAGGCGCTCGACCGCATGCGTGCGACGGCGCCCGATCTCAACCTCGGTGTCGTCGCCGCTCCGGACCGGAAAGCGGACGCGCCGCGGAGCGGCTACGTATCTACACCGGCGGCGGAGGTCGTGGCCACGCGCCGTGCCTACATCCTGTTCACGTCCGGCAGCACCGGAGAACCCAAGGGCGTGCCGATCACCCACGGCGCGCTGACCGGTTATCTCGAGGCGGCGTCGGGGCTGATGCCGACGAGCCCGGACGACCGGTACTCGCAGACGTTCGAGCTCACCTTCGACCTCTCGATCCATGACCTGCTGATGTGCTGGATCGCGGGCGCGCACCTGGTCGTGCCGACGCGCGCCGAGCTCGCGAAACCGGCCGACTACGTGCGCCGGCACGCCATCACGCGCTGGTTCTCGGTGCCGTCGCTCGCCTACCAGATGCGGCTCCAGGGCGACCTCGCGCCCGACGCATTCCCGAGCCTGCGGACGTCGTTGTTCTGCGGCGAGGCCCTGCCGACCTTGCTCGCGCAGGAGTGGGCGCGCGCGGCGCCGAACAGCGTGGTCGAGAACTGGTACGGGCCGACCGAGGCCACGATCGCCTGCGCGCGTTACGTGATGCCGCGCGCGGAGCCGGGTGTCACGCCCCCGCACGACCTGGCGCCGATCGGCGACGCATTCGACGGCATGACGCTGACGATCCACGCGCCGGACCTCGCGCCGGTGCCGGACGGCACGCCCGGCGAACTGCTGCTCCGGGGACGGCAACTGTCGGAGGGCTATCTCGACGATCCGGAGCGCAACGCCCAGGTGTTCGTGCGGCTGCCGGGCGATGACACCGTCGCGTATCGCACCGGCGATCGGACGGTGCGCGAGCCGGGCGGCCCGGTGCGATTCCTCGGGCGCCTCGACCACCAGGTCAAGGTCCGCGGCTTTCGCATCGAACTGAACGAGATCGAGGCGGTGTTGCGCGAGGCCTCGGGCGGTGCGAATGCGATCGCGATGTCGTGGCCGCCGCAGGACCCGTCGGGCCGTTTCGTGGTCGCGGCGCTGGAGACGAGCGTGGTCGACCAGGCCGCAGTGCTCGCGGCAGCGTCGCAAGCGCTGCCCGACTACATGGTCCCTGCGCACGTGGTCTGCCTGCCTTCGTTTCCCGTCAATGCGAGTGGCAAGGCCGATCGCAAGGAGATCGCCCGGCGCGTCGAGGCCTTGCTGCGCACTGCCACGCAGGACGTCGACCTCTCGGGCCTGTCGCCAGCGGCCCGCCGTTTGATGAACGCGGTACTCACCGTCTCGCCGACGCTGTCCCCGCAGGACGCGGTCCAGGCTGAGACACTGATGGCCGCCGGCATGGACTCGCTGAGCTTCATCAGCCTCACCGCGGAGATCGAGCGGCTTTACGGTCGAACGCTCGACCAGGAGGAGGTCGTCAGGCTGTCGCTGCTGTCGTTCGACGACATCGTCACGCACCTCGAGCGTCGACGCGATTCGAAGCGCGGCCTGAAGCGGTGGTTCGCGCAGTTGCTCGGCCGCCGCTCACGCGCGGAGGGCCTGAGTCGCCGGACCAACCGGGTGCTGCAGTTCATCAAGCGGTTCCCGGCTGTGCTCGAGAACGCGAGGAAGCCGCTCCTGCTCGGCATCGGGTCGTCGGGCACGTTCCGCGCGCTGGCGCCCGAGGACTTCGTCGCCGAAGCGCGGCGGCTAGGCCGCGACATCGAGTGCCTCAACGTCGGCATGGCCGCGATCAGCGTCGGTGGCATCGCGCGCCTCGCGAAGTGGATCGCGGGCACGTGCGAACGCGCGGGCGTACGACCCGCGGTCGTGTTGTACGAACTGGACCCGGCACAGGTGAGCGTCCTGCCGGGACGTGGCGATGCGCAACTTCCGGACGCTTTTTTCAACGGCGAGCTCGAGCCGTATCCCGACGGCCGGTTCACGCCCGACTTCGAATGGTCGGCCGAGGACCGCGGGGCGTGGGTGCACGATCTCCCCGCGACGACGCTCAAGCGCCGGGCCAACTGGGAAAAGGAGCGCGACACCGAAGTCGCGCGCATCTACGCCGGCGACGTGCCGTTCGTGCCCGGCGCCATCGACGGCTGGCTCGCGGGCCTGCACGCACTGCAGGCCGTGACCGAGCGCGTGATGGTGTTCATCCACCCGGTCAACGCGGCGATGATGAGCGAGCTGCCGGCGCGGTTCCGCGGCGAGCGGTTCGGGGCCGTGCTGCGGCGGATCTCGGCGATGGACGACGTCGAATTGATCGCGCCCGACGGCTTCGAACTCGAGGACGCCGATTTCCTCGACATCAACCACGTCAACCCCGGCGCCGGGCGGCCGAAGCTGAGTCGTCAGCTCGCGCGCAAAGTCTTCGGCTGACTGCGGACGCTTCTTCCGCGGTCGTTCCAGCGGAAAGCCGACAACTCCCGTGCGCTCGCGCATCGCACCGAGCGCGACACTCACGCAATCGACGCGGGACGACAACGGCAATGTGTGACCCGCCTCCCATTGTGCGATTGCAGTCCGCGAGTTATGTCCATAGCAGCGCAACCCAGCAGTGAGGTTGCATACAACGATGCCCAGACCACGGATTGGCCTGAGCGAAAACGCACACCTGTCGTGAGGCAGGGCCGCAAAGCCACGGTTCTCCCGTCAAGGGATGAAAGCCGGGTTCCCGAAACAAGCGCCGTTGCCGAGTCGCGTGCAGTGGTAATTCCCTGCGCGCAGCGGACACAACAACTTTCGGGAGCATCGGTATGCAAGTCACTGGTTCGAGCCTGCGCGCACTGACCGTCCTGGGGGCCGGGGTGCTCTTCTCGGCATCTGCGTTTGCACAAAAGGACATTCCTTACCCTTCCGCAGCCACGGCGTCGGTCAGCGGCCAGACCGTCACGGTGAGTCCGACTGCGTTCGTCTTCGGCGCCGCCGGTAGCGCCACGCTCAGCGAAGCGCTGTATCCGGGCCAGCAGGTTGCGGTCTCCGCCACCTGGAGCATTCGAGACCGATCACCCGGATCGGGGCAGGATACGATCTACGGGGCGGGCCTCAACATCACGTTTGCCGCCTCGACAACTACGAGTCCGGGATCCGCGGTGGCGGTGGCAGCGATCCCCGCTGCACGGTCACGCACCATACGTCGACCTGCGTTCGCTCGATTGCCTTCGACGCCCCGACGACGCCCGGAAACTATCAGGTCACGATCTTGCTCGCAGGGACCGGTTACGACGGATCCAATGGTCTCTCCGAAGCAGCCAACGGCACACTTCGTCTGAACTTCAGCGTGGCCGAGCCCGTCGCCGTATTGCTCGACACGAAACTGACGGTCGCCAGGAAATGCGTGCTCCTCAACGCAGGCGATGTCACGCTCGAGGCGAAACTCGAGGAACTGGTGAGCGGCGACGCAGTTGCCGGCGCCTCGATCGACTTTTTCGTCAACCCGCCGAGTTCATCCGTCGGCACCGGTGTGACGGACACCGATGGGCAGGCTTCGGTGGTCTACAACGTCAACTCGCTCCCGGTCGGCGACCACAACGTGTTCGCGCAGTATGCGGGTTCTTCCGGCTACAACCCTTCCGACGACAGCAACCTCCTCGGCGTCAGCTATCTATTC
>DASUYI010000260.1:0-3404 GCA_036377475.1 Steroidobacteraceae bacterium
GTCATCCGCGCCGAGCGTGCGAAGCTCGACGAGAAGCTGCAGGATTTCGCCGTGCCGATGAATCCCGCGCACGTCGCGCACGTCTGCCAGCAGGTGTTCCCGGAAGGCTCGACGCTGGTCGCCGACGGCGGCAACACCGCGGTCTGGGCGATGATGTTCCACGAGATGCGCGTGCCGAACACGCTGCTGTCGACGTTCAAGTTCGGCATGCTCGGTGCGGGCGTTGCACAGGCGCTCGGCGCTGCGGTGGCGCGGCCGGAGCTGCCCGTCTGCTGCATCACCGGCGACGGCGCCATGGGCTTCCACCCGCAGGAGATCGAGACCGCGGTTCGCAACGGCTTGCGCGTCGTCTTCGTCGTCGTCTGCGACCGGCAGTGGGGCATGGTCAAGATGAACCAGCAGTTCGCATTGAAGCCGCTGAAGACCCTGATCCGCAAGTCGCTCGGGCCCGACGAGACCATCAAGGCCGACCTCGGCGAGATTCGCTTCGACAAGGTGGCCGAGGCGATGGGCACGCACGGCGAGCGCGTCGCCGACCCGCGCGACTTGAAAGGGGCGCTTGAACGCGCGCTCGCCAGTGGCGGACCCGCCGTCGTGCACGTCGACGTCGATCCGGTGAAGCACATGTGGGCGCCCGGCCTCATGCACTTCAAGGACATGCACCTCGAACCGAAGGGCTAGGTCACCTCCGGTGTCGCGCCGATGAACGAACTCGACGCGGTGCGGCTGAACTTCAGCCCGGAGTCGCTGGTCGCGCTCGACGTGATCCTCGCGTTCGTGCTGTTCGGCGTGGCGCTCGACATGCGCGTGCAGGATTTCAAGGGCATCCTGACCGCGCCGCGCGGTACGCTGATCGGCCTGCTGGCGCACTCGGTGCTGCTGCCGGCCGTGGCGTGGGCGCTCACGATGGTGCTGAAACCCTCGCCGAGCATTGCGCTGGGCATGATCCTCGTCGCGTCCTGCCCGAGCGGCAACATCTCCACCTTCCTCGTCAACTACGCGCGCGGCAACACGGCGCTGTCGGTCACGATCGCGGCGTTCTCGATGCTGGGCTCGATCCTGTTCACGCCGTTCAACCTGTCCTTCTGGGGCCAGCTCAACCCGTCGACGCGCCCGATCCTGCACGCGGTCACGCTTAGCCCCTGGGAGGTCTTGGGCACGATCGTCGTGCTGCTCGGCATCCCGACCGTGCTCGGCATGTGGGTCGCGCACCGCTGGCCGCGGTTCGCCGCACGGGCGCGAGGCGCGTTCCGGACGCTGTCGTTGCTGTTCTTCGTGCTCTTCGTGGTCGGCGCGCTGGTCGCCAACTGGGACTTCTTCCTGAAGTACGTCGGGCGAGTCGTGCTGTTCGTGTTCCTGCTCAACGGGTTCGCGCTGCTCACCGGCTATTTCACGGCCCGCCTTTTTCGACTGCTCGAAGGGGACCGGCGCGCGGTGGCGTTCGAGGTCGGCATCCAGAACTCCGGTTTCGGGCTCGTGCTCGTGTTCAACTTCTTCGGCGGGCTCGGCGGCATGGCCATCGTCGCCGCCTGGTGGGGCATCTGGCACATCCTGGTCGGCACGACCCTCGCCTCGATCTGGCGGCGCTTCCCTCCGCCGCCCGCGCGAGCACCGGCCGAGGTTCCCGCATGAGCGGCCGTCGCGTCTTCGTCACGGGTGGAGCCGGTTACCTGGGCAGCGCGCTCGTGGCCGCGCTCGCGCCGCGGCTGCAGGCCGGCGAGTTCGACTGCGTCGTCGCGAGCGACGTGCGCGAGGTGCCGACCGCGAAGCGATTGGCGGGCGTCGAATACCACGTCCACGACGTCCGGACACCCGGCCTCGACGCCCCGTTCGCGAGCCGCGGCATCGATACCGTCGTGCACCTTGCCGCGATCGTGACTCCGGGTGCCAGGTCGAGCCGCGAACTCGAATACGCCGTCGACGTGCTCGGCACGCGTAACGTGCTCGAGGCCTGCGTCGCTACGGGCGTGCGCCAGGTCGTCGTGACGTCGAGCGGCGCGGCCTACGGCTATCACGCCGACAACCCCGACTGGCTCACCGAGGACGACCCGGTGCGCGGCAACGAGGCGTTCGCCTACTCGCACCACAAGCGACTGGTCGAGGAGATGCTCGCGGAATACCGGAGCGACCATCCGTCGTTGCGGCAGGTCGTGTTCCGCGTGGGCACGATTCTCGGCGAAACCACGCGCAACCAGATCACCGCGCTGTTCGAGAAGCCGCGCCTGATCGCGATCCGCGGCTCGCGCAGTCCGTTCGTGTTCGTCTGGGATCGCGACGTCGTCGGCGCGATCGAGCACGCGATTCGCACCGACGCCGCGGGCATCTACAACGTCGCGGGCGATGGGGCGCTGAGCATCCAGGACATTGCCGCTCGGCTCGGCAAGCGCTGCGTGACGTTGCCGCCGGAGGTGCTGCGCGGCGTGCTGAAGGTGCTGCACCCGCTCGGGCTGTCGCAGTACGGGCCGGAGCAGGTGGATTTCCTGCGCTACCGACCGGTGCTCTCGAACCGGCGGCTCAAGGAACGACTGGGGTACGTGCCGCAGATGACCTCGTCCGAGGTCTTCGATTTCTATTGCCGGACGCACCGACTGGGGCCCGGGGCGCGCGCGTGAGGCGCACGTTCACCGATGCGGTCGTCGTCGTCAGCGGTGCGGGCGGCGGACTCGGCCGTGCACTCGCGGCCAGTTTCGGTCGTCGCGGCAGTCGCGTGGTGCTGCTCGATCGCGATGCCGAGTCCGCTCAGGCGGTCGGCGACGAACTTTCGGCGTCGGGCATCGATGCGCTCGCCGTGCGCTGCGACGTCACGGACGAGCAGGCGTGTGCCGAGGCCGTGCGAGGCTGCGTCGAGCGGTATGGACGGATCGACGTACTGGTCAACAACGCGGGGATCACGCACCGCAGCGCGTTCGAGGCGACCCAGACCGAAGTGCTCCGTCGCGTGATGGACGTGAACCTCTTCGGCGCGATCCACCTCACGCGCGCCGCGCTGCCGCACCTCAAGCGAACGCGTGGCTTGATCATCGCGCTGTCGAGCGTCGCCGGGTACACGCCATTGATCGCGCGCACCGGCTATGCCGCCAGCAAGCACGCGCTGCACGGATTCTTCGAGACCCTGCGCACCGAACTCGCGGCCGACGACGTGGGCGTGATGATGGTGTGTCCATCGTTCATCGCCACCGGCATCGACCGCCATGCGCTCGGTCCTGACGGCGGCACGGCAACGCACGCGCAAGTCGTCGTGGGACAGCGGTTGCAGCCGCACGACGTCGCCGACCGCATCGTGCGCGGGGCTGAACGCGACCGTCGCCTGTTGCTGATCGGTCGCACGGCCCATGCCGCGTGGTGGGTCAGCCGCCTCGCGCCGGCGATCTACGAGCGCATCATGGCGCGCAAGCTCCGCGACG
>DASUYI010000261.1:0-7614 GCA_036377475.1 Steroidobacteraceae bacterium
CGATTGAGGAAGTAGTTGTAGCCGATGACGGCGGGGATGGCGGCGGCCAGACCTGCTGCGGTGGCGATCAGGGCCTCGGAGATGCCGGGCGCCACCACCGCCAGGCTCGCCGAGCCCTGGCTGCTGATGCCGTGGAAGGACGACATGATGCCCCACACGGTGCCGAACAGCCCGATGAACGGCGCGGTCGAACCGGTCGTGGCGAGGAACGGCAGTTGCGTCGAGAGCGCGCTGCCGATGCGCGCCGTGGCGCGAGCGAGCACGTTGTCGATCCACTCGTGCAGCGGGACCTGCTGGGTCAGGCGCTCGTCGTGATGCTCCGCCGCGTCGATCGCCTCGGCCGCCATGGCCTTGAAGATGTTTCCCTTGCCGGTGAGCTTGTTGACGCCCGCCTTGATGTTGTCCGCCGCCCAGAACTGCTTGTCGGCCTCATTGGCCTGGCGCAGCAGGCGACGCTGCTCCCACCACTTCGTGAAGATGATGAACCAGGAATAGGCAGACATCAGGACGAGCAGGATCATCACGCCTTTCGCGACGAAGTCTCCCTGGGCCCAGAGGGCTTGAATTCCGTACGGGTTGTCTACGGTGACTGATTCGGTGGCCATTGGGATCGGTTCCTGTGTCTGGGGCTGACTGGTGAAGACGGTGGTTCAGGATTGTCCGGACGAGAATCGACCGGTCGGATCAATCGGTCAGGCGGAACGTGACGGCGAACGTGTGCCACATGGCGACGGGTTTGCCGTCCTCCTTGCCGGGCACGAATTTCCAGTTGCGCTGCACTTCCTTGACCGCGGCTTCGTCGAGCTTCGGGAAGCCGCTGCTCTTGACCACGGAGATCTCGCTGCAGCGCCCGGCTTCGCTGACCATGCAGCGCAGCTGCACGGTGCCTGCTTCACCGGCGCGACGCGAGGCCGGCGGATATTCCGGCAGCGTCGTGCGCGCTCCGCGACCTGACGTCGAGGGCGGCGTCTTGACCCCCGCGCTCTTCACCGGCGCCGGCGGCGGCGGCGGCGCCTGCACGACCGGGCGCTGCGTCACCGCTGTGATGGTGTTGGTGGGGGCGGTCTCGACCGAGATCGCGATGTCGACCTCGGGCGGTGGCACGTAAGGCGGCGGCTGCTCGATGTCGGGTGGCGGCGGCGGCGGCTCGCTGTCGTCCTCGGGAAGCTCCTCGATGATCTTCGTCTCGACGGGGCCCATGACGGTCTGGACCATCTTGGCGCCGAGACCCGACGCGAGCACCCAGAAGAACAACGCGTGGATGATGACGACCAGCACGAACGCAAGCGTGCGCTTGCTGTTCTTGGACGGATCGTCGATCGAATAACTGTAGGCCACTTCCCCTCCACTAACGTGGGCACGCTGACGCGCCGGCCTTGTACCGGCGGCCCTCGGGACCGCCGACACTACAAGACCATAATCACCCTCGCAACCCCCGACACGATCCCGCGCAAGCTCCTGCAAGCCGCGGAGGCCTGTCGGTTCCCTGCTCACGCGATTGCCGCGACGGGGCGGCGATGGATGACGCACTGCATCATGCGGTGACGTCACGCGAATCGAAACGGGCCCGAGGAGGTTGTTTCGACGGTCCCGATCCGTCAGCGGGGCGCGACTTTACCGACGAGTAAAGATCAACACAATAGTCCGGGGTCCTCCGAAGACGACGTTCGCGCGAGGACTTGGCATCCCGACGCGCGTCGTGCTACGCATTACGGCCTTCCTACACCTTGACCTCGCGGCCGGTGGATCGGTTCCCTGCGCTTGCGACCCCCGCCCCGCCGATACGATCCGTCACGGCGCCCAGCGAAGCGCTGCTGACGAGTTCGGCATACTTCGCCAGGACGCCGCGCGTCGCATAGGGCGCCCGCGGTTGCCAGGCTGCGCGCCGAGCCGCGAGTTCGCCGTCCGGCACGTCCAGCACGACCTGGCGCGTGGTCGCGTCGATGCGGATGCCGTCGCCGTCACGCACGAGTGCGATCGGTCCACCGAGCGCCGCCTCGGGCGAGACGTGGCCGACGACGAAGCCGTGGCTGCCGCCCGAGAAACGGCCGTCGGTCAGGAACGCGACGTCCTTGCCGAGCCCCTTGCCCATGATCGCGGCGGTCGGGCTCAACATCTCGCGCATGCCCGGGCCACCGCGCGGACCTTCGTACCGCACGATGATCACGTCGCCCGCGACCACCTTGCCGTCGAGGATCGCCTGCAGCGTCGCTTCCTCGCCGTCGAACACGCGGGCGCGGCCCGTGAAGCTCAGGCCCTCCTTGCCGGTGATCTTGGCCACCGCACCCTCGGGCGCGAGGTTGCCGTAGAGCACGACCAGATGACTTTCGGGCTTCAGCGGGTGCGTGAGCGGCCGCACGATGTCCTGGCCCGCCGGGTACGGCGCCACCCTGGCCAGGTTCTGGCGCAGGGGCTTGCCGGTCACTGTCAGGCAATCGCCGTGCAGCAAGCCCGCGTCGAGCAACGACTTCATGAGCGGCTGGATCCCGCCGATCCGCACCAGGTCGGACATCGAGTACCGACCGCTCGGGCGCAGGTCCGCGAGCACGGGCACGCGCGCACCGATGCGCGTGAAATCGTCGAGCTCGAGCGCAATTCCTGCCGCGTGTGCAATCGCGAGCAGGTGCAACACGGCATTGGTCGATCCGCCGAGCGCGATCGTCACGGTGATGGCATTTTCGAACGCCTCGCGCGTGAGGATCATCGAGGGCCGAATGCCCAGCTTGATCAGGTTGACGACCGCCTTGCCGGCGCGTTCCGCGTCGGCGCGCTTGGTGCGCGAAACCGCTTCCTGTGCGGAGCTGTTGGCGAGGCTCATGCCGAGCGCCTCGATCGCGGAGGCCATCGTGTTCGCGGTGTACATGCCGCCGCAACTGCCGGGCCCGGGAATCGCGGTGCGCTCGACCTCGCGCAGCTGCCGGTCGTCGATCGCGCCGCTCGCGTGTGCGCCCACCGCCTCGAACACCGACACGACGTCGCGCTTCTTCTCGCCGGGTCGGATCGTGCCCCCGTAGACGAACACGGCGGGGCGGTCCAGTCGCGCGATCGCCATCATGCAGCCGGGCATGTTCTTGTCGCAGCCGCCGATCGCGACGAGGCCGTCGAAGCCCTGGGCGCCGACGACGGTCTCGATCGAGTCGGCGATCACTTCGCGCGACACGAGCGAATAGCGCATGCCTGGCGTGCCCATCGAGATCCCGTCGGAGACGGTGATCGTGCCGAACGTGGTGCTCTTGGCACCTGCGCCGTCGACGCCCTTCGCCGCCAGCACGGCCAGCTTGTCGATGTGCATGTTGCAGGGCGTCAGGTTGCTCCAGGTCGAGGCAATGCCGACCTGCGGTTTCCGGAAATCCCGGTCCTGGAAGCCGACCGCGCGCAGCATCGCGCGGCTCGCCGTCTGCTTGACGCCGTCGAACACGAGCTTGGAATACGGGCGGACGTCGACTTTACGGCGGCTCATCGTGGGCTCCGGGGAGCGACGGGAATCACGTGCAACGGGATATTGTGCGGCGTCGGCTCGCCGGGGTCACGCACCCGCGGGCGTGGGACGCTTGCGGTGCATCCTTTGGAAGCGCCACGCGCCGGCCGCCACCAGCGCGCACGGCACCGCGAGTGCGAACGGACCGGCGCCCTTGTGGACGGAGTCCAGCAAGTGGTACGCGCCCATCGTCAGCGGTGGCGCGACGAGGCCGCGCATGCCGGTCAAGGTCACGTGCAGGGCCATGTAGCGCGTCTCCTCGCCCCGTGGCGCGAAGTCGTTGTGACCGAGCGTCCAGCCGAGGCTGCCTGCCGCCAGGCTCACGCCCATGAGCACCGCGCCCGGCCACAGCAGCCATGGCTGGTGCAGCAGCACGGCCGCGGCCAGCAGCGCCACCGCGACGATCGTGACGCGCCCGTGCAACGCCCGAAACGTCACGACGCGGTGCCGGTCCAGGTACCGGGCCCAGGGCTGCACCGCGAACGGCATCACGATGATCGGCAGCGAGGTCGTGACGACCACCTGCGCGAAGGTCGGCAGGCCGAGCACGTCGTTGAGGCAGACGACCATCAGCGGCGTCAGCGACAGCATGCCGGCGCCGAACAGCGACATCGCGAGCTGGTACTCACGGAACGCCGGATCGCGCGCCAGCAGCGCGCGCATGCCGCGCAAACCGAACTCGGCGCCCTCGCGCAGGCGCGTGCGCTCCGCCTGCAGCAGGTCGTCCTCGCGCCGTACCCGCATGCGGCGGAACGCCAGCGTGCCGGCGAGTCCGCAGCCGCAACCGGCGACCAGCGCGAGCCGCCACCACGGACCCTCCTGCCCGACGAGCCAACCGAGCGCGACGCCGACGCCGGCGACGACGATCGACGTGTTGATCGTGATCCGGCCCGTGATGCGTGCGCGCATGCGAGTCGGGTAGTTCACGCTCCAGAGCACCGCGCGCACCGTCTCCACGCCGGCCCAGAGCAGCCGCGCCGTGGCATAGAACGCGAAGAACAGCATCAGGCCCAGCCCGGTCCTCGGCACGAGCGCGAGCATCGCGACGCACACCGTCATCGCCACGAGCAGCGGCACGAGAAACGCGACCTTCGGCCGTCCCTGGGCACGACGCGCATACGCCATGCTGGCCAGGTTCGACCAGGCCGGCGCGGAGCTCACGAACGCCAGCACCAGGTCGACCGCCACGCGCGGCGCCTGGTCGCCGAACAGCGCGCGAACCATGACCGCGGCCGTGCCGCCCTCGACCAGGCCCAGACACAGGTAGATCAGCGTCCAGGCGCGGCGCTCGAAACCGAAGTCCGGCCGTGCGCGATTCGGGTCGTCGGTGCTCAGCCGTAGCGCTCCGCCAGCATCGAGAACAGTGCCCGCACCGCGTGGGCTTCCGCCCCCACCGGGCGTCCGGGCCGCTCCTTCGGGTTCCACGCGAACAGGTCGACGTGCAGCCAATCCGTCGTACGGGTTACGAAACGTCGGAGGAACAGCGCGCCGATGATCGCGCCCGCGAACGTGGAGGCGGAGGCATTGTTGAGGTCCGCCACCTTGCTCGCGATATCGTCGTCGTACCCCGACCACAACGGCAGCGGCCAGCACGGGTCGGCGACGCGACGTCCATGACGCAGCACCGCGTCGATCGTCTCCTGTCGCGTGCCGAACACCGCGGGCAGGTCGGGCCCGAGCGCGATGCGTGCCGCGCCGGTGAGCGTCGCGAGGTCGATCATCAAGTCGGGTTGCTCCTCGTCGGCCCAGGCGAGCGCGTCGCAGAGCACGAGGCGGCCTTCGGCGTCCGTGTTGCCGACTTCGACCGTGAGGCCCTTGCGCGTGCGGATCACGTCGCCCGGGCGGTAGGCGCTGCCCGAAATCGCGTTCTCGACGGCGGGGACCAGCACGCGCAACCGCACCGGCAGGCGAGCCTCCATCACGAGCCGCGCGAGCGCCAGCGTGCAGGCGGCGCCGCCCATGTCTTTTTTCATGAGCGCCATGCCGGCGGCCTGCTTGACGTCGAGGCCGCCCGTGTCGAAGCACACACCCTTCCCGACCAGCGTCAGCTTGGGGTGGTCGGCATTGCCCCACTTGAATTCGACGAGGCGTGGCGGAACGGCCGCGGCCTGGCCGACCGTGTGGATCGCGGGAAATCCGGATTGCAGTGCATCGCCCAGGATCTCCTGCGCGACCGCGTCGTTCTGCCGGGCGAGCCGCACCGCCTCCTGCGCGAGCCGCGCAGGATTCATGTCGGCGGCCGGCGTGTTGACGAAATCACGCGCCATTGCAATCCCTGCTGCGATGCGTTCGGCCGATGTCCGGTCGGCCACGACCGGCGCGACGAGCCTCGGTCGCGCAGCGGGCGGCTTCGCGGTCGCGGCACTCTTATATGTCTCGAAGCGGTAGCTCCCGTACGCCCAGCCGAGGACGACAGTCGTCGCCGCCTCGCGCGTCAGCTCCGGTCCGGCGAGCCGCCAACGCGTGCCGGCGGGCAGGCGGTCCGGCAGCCCCGCCACGTGCCAGAGTTCCAGGTGCTCGATCGACTCGAGCGGACCGAGGCCGAGCGCCGCCGCGCGTACCGCGCCGTCCGGGCCGGGCACCAATGCAAGCTGCTGCTTGTCGGCCGTGAAGCCCGTGGCCGACAACCAGGCGCGTGCAGCGTCGTGGCGCGTCGCAAGCCAGGCGTCACGGTCACGCTGCGTCACCAGCCAGAGTTCGGCGGTCGGCCCACCGTCGGAGTCCGACGCATCGATCAGGAAATCCAAGGGAACCTCGCCGAAAGTGTCTAGTGGCTAGTGGCTAGTGGCTGGTGGCTAGGCGGAAGCCGACCGTGTCGGCGTGCAGCGTAGCTGCTTCCTACTAGACACCAGACACTGGCCACTGGTCACTTCCTTTTTGCATTGCGGTTGACAATGCGTCGGGGGCTGTGCTGCTATGCATGCTCTTTCACCCGCTGTCAGTTGCAGGCGCAGGATGAAGTCGTCCTTCGACACTTCCGTCCCGATCGACACCCCGGCGCACGCTGCGCGGGTCGCCCTGCTGCTTGCGTCCCTTACCCTGCTTCCCCTGCGGAGGTGCGGGGCTCCGGGCTGAGAGCGCAACGAGACGGCGCGATTGGATACCAGGAACCCCGCACGGCGAAACGGCCGGAGCGGGGTTCTTACATTTGGGCGACTTTGATTTCTGGCTGGTCAGTTTTCTGGAGACGACAACGATGCGTGCGTATTCGAAGAAGGATGTCGACAGGAAGGCCCTCAAGGGGGCCAGGATCGCGGTGGTCGGCTACGGCAGCCAGGGTCGCGCGCACGCGTTGAACCTGAAGGACTCCGGTTACGACGTCGTGATCGGCGTCCGCAGGGGCGACAGCTGGAAGCAGGCGAAGAAGGACGGGCTCGCGGTTGCGACGCCCGCCGAAGCCGTCAAGGGCGCGGACCTGGTCGCGCTGCTGACGCCGGACACGACGCAGGCCCAGAACTACGCGGAGATCCTGCCGAACCTCGCGCAGGGCGCCACGCTGCTTTTCGCGCACGGCTTCAACATCCACTTCGGCCAGATCAAGCCGCGCAAGGACCTCGACGTCGTATTGATCGCGCCGAAGGGCCCGGGCGGACTCGTGCGACGCCAGTACCAGGAAGGCCGGGGCGTGCCCTGCCTGATCGCGATCGCGCAGGACGCCTCGGGCAAAGCGAAGCCGAAGGCGCTCGCCTACGCCGACGGCATCGGCGGCACCCGCGCCGGCGTGATCGAGACCACGTTCAAGGAAGAGACCGAGACGGACCTGTTCGGCGAGCAGGCCGTGCTCTGCGGCGGCGCGACCGAACTCGTGCTCAAGGGCTACGAGACGCTGGTCGAGGCCGGCTACCAGCCCGAGGTCGCCTATTACGAATGCCTGCACGAGCTGAAGCTGATCGTCGACCTGCTGCACGAAGGCGGGCTCGCGAAGATGCACAAGTACATCTCCCACACCGCGAAATGGGGTGACCTCACGCGCGGCCCCCGCGTCGTGAACTCGGGCACCAAGAAGGAAATGAAGAAGATCCTCAAGGAGATCCAGGACGGCCAGTTCGCGCGCGTCTGGATCCGTGAGAACAAGACCGGTCGCAGGAAGTACGAGGCCCTGCTCAAGAAGGACCTCGCGCACCCGATCGAGAAAG
>DASUYI010000262.1:0-7076 GCA_036377475.1 Steroidobacteraceae bacterium
CGATCGCGGCCTCGACAGTGATGGCGACGACTTCCACCGGCGTGCCGTTGAGCACGGCCGTGCCGGTCAACGCATCGACCTGCTGGTCGTCCACGAGGTCGTTGATGCTGACGCCCGCGTGCGCACTGGCCACCGCCAGCCGGACGCCGCGGCGATCGTGACCCCAACCGTGCGGCAGACTGACCACGCCGGGCTGGATGTCGCTCGTGACTTCGGCGAGCACCTGGACTCGCCCCACGCGCGACGCGACTTGCACGGTCGCGCCGTCGACGATGCCGCGCGCCGCCGCATCGACGGGGTGGATCAGCAAGGTGCAGCGCGGCTTGCCCTTCACGAGCCGCTGGCTGTTGTGCATCCACGAGTTGTTGCTGCGCACGTGACGACGGCCGATCAGCGACAGCGACGGCACCGGGCGCTCGAGCGCCTGCGCGGCACGGGCCAGGTCGGCAACGAACATCGGCGGCGCCAGCGGCAGGCGCTTGTCGCGTGTCGCGAGTCGGCGCGGCAACGCCTGTTCCAGCGCGCCGAGGTCGACGCCGTTCGGTGCGGCCCGCAGGCGTGACAGCGACAGCCCGAGCGGACGCCGGTCGCCGGCCCCGAGCCGTTTGCGCAGGCCACCGAAGCCCGGCAGTCGTGACAGCAGCTTCCAGGCCCCGGCGTGCGGCACCCCGTAACGACCGGTCTTCAGCATCCAGTCGAGTGCGCCGTCGGGCCCCAGCCGTCGAGCGAACCTCTCCTTGAGCGCGAGCGAGACGCGGGCTCCGGCCGACGACGGTCGCTTGCGGAGCCGACGGGTCAGTTCCTGGAGGATTTCATGATCGTGCCTCGCGTCCGCGGGCTTCGGAAACAACGCCGTCGAGAACTTCGCCACGTTGCGCACGGCGAAGCCGCTCAGCGCGATGTCGTAGTGGCTGCGCTCGAGCGGGCTCGCGGGCGGCAGGATCAGGTGCGCGTGCCGGGTGGTCTCGTTCAGGTAGAAATCGATCGCGACCATGTACTCGAGTTGCGCGAGCGCCGTGTCGAGCCGGCCGCCGTTGGGGGTCGAGAGCACCGGGTTGCCTGCGAAGGTGACGAGCGCCCGGATCTGCCCCTTCCCAGGCGTCGTGATCTCCTCGGCCAGTGCCGCGACCGGCAACTCGTTGCCGAACTCGGGCAGCTCGCGCACGCGCGAGCGCCACTTGCCGTAGTGGCCCGCCGATCCGTAGGCCTGCGTCAAGTCCACGGCGGGTTCGGCGAACATCATGCCGCCCTCGCTATCGAGGTGGCCCGTGACGGCATTGAGGCAATAGATCAGCCAGAGCGTGAGCCCGCCGAACTCCTGCGTACAGGCGCCGACGCGGCCGTAGACCAGGGCACGCGGTTCGTCGAGCAGTTCGTGGGCCAGCGCGACGATCCGGGCCTGCGGGATCGTCGTGCGCGCCGCCAGCATCGCCGGATCGAACCCGAGGACGACCTCACGCAAGGTGTCGAGCCCGTCGACGACCGACGCAAGGTGTCCGAGCCCGGCGCGACCGCTGCGGAAGACCTCGTGCAGCAACGCGAGCAGCAGGTAGACGTCGGTGCCGGGCCGGATGCCGAGATACTCGTCGGCGATCGCGGCTGTCTCGGTGCGACGTGGATCGATCACGACGAACCGGCCGCCGCGGGCGCGCATCGCGTCGATGCGGCGCTCGAACCCCGGCGCGCCCATGATCGAGCCCGCCGAGGCCACGGGGTTGCCCCCGATACAGACGAACAGCTGCGTGCGATCGACGTCGGGCACCGGCAGCAGGAACTGGTGCCCGAACATGGCCCACGAGGCCACCATGTGCGGCAGCTGGTCGACGCTGGTCGCCGAATAGAGGTTCTTCGTGCGGATCGCGCGGATGAAGTTGCCGATGCCGAGCATCGCGCCGAGGTTGTGCACGGTCGGATTGCCGGCGTAGATCGCGATCGCGTCGCTGCCCTCGCGCGCACGCACCGCCCCCAGGCGTGTCGCCGCCTCGTCGAACGCGGCGGCCCAGGAAATTTCTTCCCAGCCCCCGTCCGGCGTACGAAGCAGCGGCCGGCGCAGGCGATCCGGGTCCTCGTGCACGTCCTTCAGCGCGACGGCCTTCGGGCAGATGTGGCCGCGGCTGAGCACGTCGTCGCGGTTGGGCTTGATCGACAGCACCTCGCCGTCGCGGTGTTCGACGACGATGCCGCACATCGCCTCACACAGGGAGCAGGTCCGATGATGGGTCTGTGCAGTCGCCATGGCCTACCCCCGTTCGCTCGCGTGTCAGGTCACCTTGCGCCGCCACCAGGCGAGTGAGCCGAGCAGCAGCACCAGCGCAGCGCCGCCGTGGCCACCGCCGCTGTTGTTCCGACGACGTCCACAGCGGTCGTCGCCGTCGATCACCGTGCCGTCACCCTTGTAGCGGTAGAGCGCGCCGTACCCGCAACGTCCGCTGCTCGTGGTCGTCCCGACGAAATCGGCGTCGCCCACCTGCACCAGGCCGCTGCCCGGCGTGGCGCCCGCCGAGCCGTCGAAGCTGTGCAGTCGCAGGAAACCGCTGCCGTCGCGCTCGATCGAGAAGATCGTGCCGAGCGTGGACGCTGCATTGGACGAAGTCACCCCGCCCGCGTCCGTGGTCCCGTAGAGCTTGCCGTCGGTGCCGAGCAGCAACTCCACGGCGGGCCGCGCGCCGGTGGTGCCATTGAAATGGTGCATCACCCTGAACGTGCCGCCGTCCGGCGAGATCGCGAATACCACGCCGAGACCCTCGGTGCCGCCGACACTGGTCACGCCGTAGAAGAACCCGTCGCCGCCGTCCGTGAGACCCGCAACGGGAATTGCGCCGTCGTCATTCTCGGGCTGACCCGTCGTCGTATCGTTGGTCGTGGCGCCGAAGGTGTGCAGCACCTGGAACCCGCTGCCGTCGGTGGCGAGCCGGAACACGACGCCGCGCCCGTTGTCGCCGCCGAGCGACGTCGTGCCGTACAGCATCCGCTCCGCGTCCTGCACGAGCTTGCCCTGCGGCGCCGCTCCGTCCACGGTCTTGACCAGCCCGGACGTCGTGGTATCGGTGTCGGCCGCGAACGTGTGCAGCACATGGAAGTCGGCGCCGTCGCGCGACACCTTGAACACGGCGCCGGTGCCGTTCGGACCGCCCGCTCGAGTGACCCCGTAGAGGTAGCCGTCCGAGTCTTCCGAACCAAGTAGCCGTCCTTCGGTCAGCTCGGCCTCGGGGTACGCTCCGTCGGTGTTGATCGCGTTGAAATCGGCGTTCGTCTGCGTCGCCGTTGCAAAGCGGTGCAGCACCGTGAAGTCGGTGCCCGACGGTGTGATGCGGAACACGGTCCCGGTGGTCGACGTCTCGTTGACGCTGCCAAACCGTGTCGTGCCATAGAACAGGCCGTCGCTGCCGACAGTGAGCCCGGCCAGTGGCTGCAAACCCTGCGCCGGATCGATCTGGAACACGGTCCGGATCGACGAACCGTCGATCGCGGCCCGATAGATGAGACCGCCGGCGACCGACGTGCCCGCTGAACTGACGCCGTAGATCGCGCCGTCGGAGCCGAGCGCGAGGTTGCCGGTCGGAGTGGAAATGCTGAAAGCGATGAGGTTGGAGACGGCAGGCGTAGTGCTCTGCGCGTGCGCGCCAGCGGCGCACAGGCCCAACGCGCAAAGCGCGAGAACGGAACGGATTCGGGACATCGGGATCGGTAACTCCGGGCGCCGGCATGGCCGGGCAGGCTGACGAGCCGGGAATTGTGCCGTACTTCGACGCGGGCCGCCAAAACCCCGCCTGTGGGAGAATGCGCGCCCCCTGCAAGACCAACCGCCCCGCGCGCCTTGATCCAGCTTCGAAACCTCACGCTGACCCGCGGCGTCCGTCGCCTGATCGAGGGAGCGTCGCTGCAGATCCACACGGGATGGCGCGTCGGGGTGGTCGGCGCCAATGGCAGCGGCAAGTCCAGCCTGTTCGCGCTGTTGCGCGGGGAACTGCACGCCGAGGCCGGTGACTGCGACCTGCCTCGCGACTGGCGCATCGCGTCGGTCGCGCAGGAGACGCCGGCGCTGCCGCAGCCCGCGATCGAGTTCGTGCTCGACGGCGACGACGAACTGCGTGGGGTCGAGCAGGCGATCGTGCGCGCCGACGCGGCCCACGACGGCCACGCGCTGGCCGAACTGCACGCGCGGCTCGCCACCATCGACGGCTACAGCGCGCGGGCACGCGCCGCCGCACTGATGGCCGGCCTCGGTTTCGCCCCGACGGACCTGGAGCGGCCCGTGGCCGACTTCTCGGGCGGTTGGCGCATGCGGCTCAACCTTGCACAGGCACTGGTGAGCCGGGCCGACCTCATGCTGCTCGACGAGCCGACGAACCACCTCGACCTCGACGCGGTGGTCTGGCTCGAACAGTGGCTCGCGCAATACCGCGGCACGCTGCTCCTCGTCTCGCACGATCGCGACTTCCTCGACGGCACGGTCACGCACGTGGCCCATCTCGAACGTGCACGGCTGGCGCTCTATCCCGGCAACTACAGCGCGTTCGAGGTGCAGAAGGCGGCGCGTCTCGCCGTCCAGCAATCGCTCTACGACAAGCAGCAGCGCGAGATCGCGCACATGGAGGCGTTCGTTGCGCGATTCAGGGCCAAGGCGACCAAGGCGCGCCAGGCCCAGAGCCGGCTCAAGGCGCTGGACCGGCTCGAACGGGTCGCCGCCGCCCACGTCGATGCGCCGTTCGACTTCGAGTTCCCGGCGCCGGCGCGATCCCCCGATCCGCTCCTCGCCCTCGACGACGCTCGACTGGGCTACGGGGGGCACGTCGTGGCCGGTTCCGTCTCGCTGTCGTTGCGGCCCGGGACGCGGCTCGGCCTGCTGGGACCGAACGGCGCCGGCAAGTCGACCCTGATCAAGGCCCTGGCAGGCGACCTCGCGTTGCTGGACGGCCGTCGCGTCGAGGGCCACCCACTGGAGATCGGCTACTTCGCGCAGCACCAGGTGGAGCAGCTGCACGCCGACGCCTCACCGTTGTGGCACCTGTCGCGCCAGGACCCGCGGGCGCGCGAGCAGGACTTGCGCAATTTTCTCGGCGGCTTCGACTTCCGCGGCGAGGTCGCCGACGCGCCGATCGAACCGTTCTCGGGCGGCGAGAAATCGCGCCTTGCGCTCGCGCTGATCGTGCGCAGACGGCCCAACCTGCTGCTGCTGGACGAACCCACCAACCACCTCGACCTCGAGATGCGTCACGCGCTCACGCGCGCGCTGGCCGGGTACGAGGGCAGCCTGGTGCTGGTCTCGCACGACCGGGCGTTGTTGCGCACGGTCTGCGACAGCTTCCTGCTGGTGGCCGACGGCCGCGCCGTGCCGTTCGACGGCGACCTCGACGACTACCTTGCATGGCTCGTCGGCCGTCGCGACGCTGCGAACGCCGGCGCCGCCGGCACCGACGATCTCGAAGCGCAACGCGAGTCGCGCAAGGCACAGCGCGAAAGTGCCGCCGCGGACCGACAGCAGCGACTGGCGCGCCGGCGGCCGCTCGTCAAGGAATCGACGCAGCTCGAGGCGAAGCTCGGCAAGCTCGAGGCGGAGCGTCGCGACCTCGAGGCGAAACTCGCGGACCCGGCGTACTACGCCACGACCCCGGCGCTCGACGTGCAGGCGACCAGCCGGCGCTGCGCGGAGGTCGTCGACCAGATCGCGCGCGTCGAGGAGCGCTGGCTGGAGGTGCACGCGGAGCTCGAGGGCATCGGGGAGGCGTGACGGCGCAGGGTGCGAGTGGCGCTATTTGCGCTTCTTGTCCGCGACGTCGGCCGTCCACGGTGCGCCGGTCTGCTCCTCGATGTAGCGACGGATCATCGCCCGCACGACCTGCGAGGGCGTCGTATCGCGCTCGGCACACAGACGCTCGAACAGCGCCTTCTTGCGCGGATCGATCAGGATGGTCAGGCGGGCAGTCCGGTCTTCCAGTGCCACGCGGCACACACTCCGTTACGTTGTGCATTTGATTATAATGTAATTTACATTGGAGTAGAATCCCGCACATGGGGCCCGTGTTCTCGCCCATCGACGCTTGCCTGCTGCTGCTGACCGGATGGATCGTCGTCGGCCTCGCCGGAATGCTCCGGCCCGGCCACGTCGTCTACGTGGCGCGGCTGCTGTTCCCGCTCGGGGCGCTCATGGGCGTGGGCCTCGCCGTCGTCGCCGGCTGGAGTCTCGCGCTGCCCGCCGAGCGAGTCACGCTGCTGATCGGCCTGCCCGACCTGCCGTTCCACCTGCGGCTCGATCCCCTCTCGCGCACGTTCCTGGCGCTGCTCGGGTCGGCCTCGGCCGGCGTGTCGATCTTCGCGGGGGGCTACTTCCGCAAGGGTCACGGCACGGCGCCCGGCGTGCTCGGCCTGCAGTACCACCTGTTCCTCGCCAGCATGGGCTTCGTGCTGCTCGCCGACGACGCGTACGCGTTCATGGTCGCGTGGGAAACGATGGCGCTGTCGTCGTACTTCCTGGTCACGTCGCAGCACGGCCTGCCCGAGATCCGCAGCGCCGGGTTCCTGTACCTGCTGATCGCCCACGTGGGGGCCATTTCGATCCTGCTCAGCTTCGGCATCCTGCAGGGCGGCACGTGGCAATTCACGTTCGACGCGATGCGCGCCGCGGAGCTTTCGCCCGCGTGGGCGGCCGCCGCGTTCGGCCTCGCGCTGTTCGGCTTCGGCGCCAAGGCAGGGTTGCTGCCCATGCACGTCTGGTTGCCCGAGGCACACCCGGCGGCGCCGTCGCCGGTCTCGGCGCTCATGAGCGGCGTGATGCTCAAGACCGCGGTCTACGGCGTCCTGCGCGTCACCTTCGACCTGCTCGGCGATCCCGCCTGGTGGTGGGGACTCGTGCCGATCGCATTCGGGCTCGCCACGGCGCTGTTCGGCGTGATCTTCGCCGCCGCGCAGACCGACATGAAGCGCCTGCTCGCGTACTCATCGATCGAGAACATCGGCGTGCTGTTCACGGGCATCGGCCTCGCGGTCGTCTTCCATGGCGTCGGCATGCAGGCGCTCGCCACGCTCGCCCTGGTCGCCGTGCTCTATCACGCCGTGAACCACGCGTTCATGAAGAG
>DASUYI010000263.1:0-5657 GCA_036377475.1 Steroidobacteraceae bacterium
GAGCACGAGGACGCGCTCGCCGAGCAGGCGGTGAAACTCGCGCAGGCGTTCGGGTCGCAGCATCGTCGTCATGCCTCCACCGTCGCGCGGGCCGCGGTGGTCGACGGCGCGCGCACGCCGAGCGCGTGGCAGATCGCCACGGTCAGCTCCGAGCGGTTCAGCGTGTAGAAGTGGAAATCCTGCACCCCGTGCTCCTGCAGCCGGCGCACCTGGTCGATCGCGAAGCTCGCCGCGATCATGCGGCGCGTTTCGGCGTCGTCCTCGAGCCCGTCGAAGCGCCGCACGAGCCAGTCGGGCACGGCGGTCCCGCACCGTCGCGCGAACTTGAGCATGTGCGGAAAGCGCGTGATCGGCAGGATGCCCGGCACGATGCCGGCGCGAATGCCGGCGGCCGCGCACCGATCGCGGAAGCGCAGGAAAAGGTCCGTGTCGAAGAAGAACTGCGTGATCGCCCGCGTCGCCCCTGCGTCGACTTTTGCATGCAGGTTGTCGAGGTCGAATTGCGCGCTAGGTGCCTCCGGATGCGTTTCCGGGTACGCCGCGACGGAGATGTCGAAGTCGCCGACCGAACGGAGGCCGCGCACGAGGTCGACCGCGTACGCGAAGCCGTCAGCGTGCGGAACGTAGCCGCTCTGCCCCGCCGGGGGATCGCCGCGCAGCGCGACGACGTGACGGACGCCCACGTTCCAGTACGAGCGCGCGACGTCCAGCACTTCGCCTCGCGGGGCGCCGACGCAGGTCAGGTGCGGCGCGGGCGTGAGCGCGGTCTCGCGCAGGATGCGCGTGACGACGTTGTGCGTGCGCTCGCGCGTCGAGCCGTCGGCGCCGTAGGTGACCGAGACGAAATGCGGCGACAGCGGCGCCAGTCGCTGGATCGATGCCCACAGCGTCTGTTCCATCGCGACGTCGTTGGGCGGAAAGAACTCGAACGACACGCGCACGGGCGCCTCACCGGTCGGCGCGGTCGAGAACGGAACGGAGGGGGCAGCGCCGGCGGAGCTCATGGTGCGGGTCCCTGCGGGAACGTCGCGTCAGGCCGCGACGGCCACGAGGCCGCCGGCTTGCGCGACGGCCAGAACCATATGTCGGCCGTCGAGGTCGACGGGATGCAGGCGCCCACAGACCAGTCCCGCCTGTGCGAGCCAGGCTTTCAGCGTCGCGAGCGGGTTCGCGCCGTCGGCACTCGCGACCAGTGCGTCGTAGTCCTCGGCCACGATCAACTCGCCGCCGCCGTTGAGCAGGCGCGCGGCCTCGCGCAAGGCTTCGACGGGCCGGGCCTGGCCGGCCAGCGCACGATCGAGCACGACGGTGTCGAAGTCGGCCGACGGGTGCGGCAGGTTCCGCAGATCGCCCTGCTGCAGCGCGCAGTGACTCAGGCCGCGCGCGTGCAGCAACGCGCGTGCCCGCTGCACTTCGTGGCGGGAGCCGTGCATGCCGACGACCCGACGCGCCCGCGAAGCAATCGCCTGCAGCACCGCGCCAGGCGAACGGCCGAAATAAAACAGTGCCGCGCGTCCGCGATCGCCGAGTTCGCCAGCGAGCGCCACGGCCAGTTCGACCGGCTCGGGCACGTCCGACCCGCGAGCATCGCGATCGCCGCTGACGCCGTGCCGGTCCTCGAGCACCGTCTCGACGCGGGCGCGATCGGCCTCGAGCGTCGGGTCGGCCGGGTCGATGCGTTCGAGCAGCGTCTCGACGAGCGCGCGCTCTGCCACATCGGCCGGCACGCGATAGTAGATCCAGTGCTGTTCGCGGAATTTCTCGAGCAGGCCCGCGTCGCACAGCAGCTTGAGGTGCCGGGAGACCCGCGGCTGGCTTTGCCCGAGGACCTGCGTGAGCTCGGTCACCGAGAACTCGCCCTTCGCCAGGATCGCGAGCAGCCGCAGCCGCGACGGCTCCGCCGTGGCGCGCAGCGATTCGACGAGAAGCTGGAAGGACGTCTGCATGTGTTGCAAATATAAAGATATTTTTATGCTTGTCCAGCCCGACGGCGCGGATCGGAATCGGACTAGGATTTGTTCCAGATCAGGAACGTTGTTAGGGGATGGCATGGCCGAATCGACCTTTGCCTCGCTGGCTCGAGACATCGGGATCAACCTGCTCGTGTCCCTGGTGTTGTTCGCGGTCGGCTACCTGGTCGGCCGGTGGCGGGTGCGACGCCAGTTGCGCGGCCGCAACCTCGAGCAGTACGACTTCTACCCGTACGCGGACGACGCCGACGGCTTCCCCCAATTCTCGCTGGAGCAATTCGCGCGGGGCGTGCGGCACCTGCTGCGGCACGCCGACGCCACCGCGGCGAGCCAGATGATCGTCATCGGTGAGCAGAACGGCGTCCGCTACCAGTTGCCGCCCGAGGCCCTCGCGGCATACGAAAAGCTCTACACGCGGCACCAGGGCCAGCAGGTCCTGGCCGACAGCAGCGAATTCCTCGAGAACTACCGGCGGATCGTGCGGTTGTTCGGCGCGACGTTCCGCGGCATGGGCATCGAGATCCTGCTGCACGACCTCGTCAACCCGTCACGCTCGATCACCTGCATCCAGGGTGGCGAAGTCACGGGCCGCGTCGAAGGCATGGGCACGACGAAGCTGGTCATCGACCTCAAGCGGCGGCGCGCACTGAACCAGGACAAGCTGAACTACGGGCTCGAGATCGGGGCGCGGCGCTTCAAGTGCACGACCGTGCCGATCCTGCGCGAGCCGCACGGCATCGTCGGGGCCATCTGCATGAACATCGACACCAATTACATCCGCGACCACGTGCTCGCGTCGCCTGAAGCGGCCGAGGAGTTCTTCCACAGCTACTGCGCGACCGACATGCAGCTCGACGAGAACATCCTGAGCCGGCCCGAGTACGAACGCGCGCTCGCGGGCAAGCGGCACTGGCGGGAGCGCCACGAGCCGGCGACCGCCTCGGCGTGATCTGCGACGCGACCGGGCGAGTCGCGTGATGCCGGAGACGGTGGACGCACGGAAAACCGGGCTCGCGCTCGAGATTGCGGCGTTCGCGGCATTGGTGGCCGCCGACGCCGCGGGGCTCCTGCCGATCTCGCAAACGCTCTTCCTGGTGCCGCTCGTGTGGCTGGCACTACGAGTGCGGCGCGAGCCCTGGCGGTCGATCGGGTTCACGCTGCCGGAACGTCGTGGGCGCGCGATCGCCATCGGCATCGCCGCGGGCATCCTGATGGAAGGGCTCGCCGTCGCGGTGACGACGCCGATGATCAGCGGCTGGTTCGGCACGGAACCGGACTACTCCCAGTTCGCGGCCATCAGGGGGAACGCTTCGCTGTTGCTCGCGTTCCTGGCGCTGTCGTGGACGCTGGCGGCCGTCGGCGAGGAATTGTGCTTCCGCGGCTTCCTGATGAACCGCGTCGCACGCCTGCTCGGTTCCGACCGCATGGCCTGGGGCACTTCGCTGGTCGCAACCAGTGTGCTGTTCGGCTGGGGTCACACCGAGCAGGGCATCGCGGGCTGGATTCAGGAGGGATTGAGCGGCCTGTTGCTCGGCCTGCTGTTCCTCGCCACCGGGCGCAACCTGCTCGCGCCCATCGTCGCGCACGGCGTTTCGAACACCGTGGCGTTCGTGCTCATCTACTTCGGACGCTATCCGGGCCTCGGCTGACGGCCCGCACCGGCTCGCCCGTCGTCAGTGCACGCCGCCGCCGTGCGCGTCGCCACCGGGCACGAACAGCGCGGCCGCGTCGACGGCGTCAAATCGATACGCGCGACTGCAGAATTCACAGCGCACCTCGACCTGCCCGAACTCCGCGAGCACCGAATCGACTTCGCCACGGCCGAGGGCGCGCAACATGTTGCCGACGCGGGCCCGGGAACAGCGGCAGCGGAAGTACGTCGGCACCGACTGGAACATCCGGACGTCGTCCTCGGCGAAGAGTCGACGCAGCAGGTCGCGGTCGTCGAGCTGCGCAAGTTCATCGGCCGTGACCGTGTCCGCCACCAGCTGCACGCGCCGCCACGCGTCCTCGATTTCGTCCTCGGGCACGCCGCCCCTGCCCGACTCGGTGACGCCGGTCGGCCGCGCCGAGACCGGAAGACGCTGCAGCAGCAACCCGCTCGCGCTTGCGCCGTCGGCGCGCAACCACAGTCGCGTCGGCAACTGCTCGGAACTCTCGAAGTACTCGCGCAGGCATTCACTCATCGAGCCGCCCGCGAGCGGCACGATGCCCTGGTAGCGGTTCGTGGCGCCTTCGTTCTCGACCGTCACGGTGAGCGTGCCGTGGCCCGAGAGCTCGCGCAGGTCACGCGTTTCGGGCACCTCGCGGAAACGGGCGACTGCGCGCATGGCGAGGCCCTCGGTGCACTCGACCAGCATCAGGTGCATCGGCCCTTCGCCACGGAGCTGCAACGCCAGCAGGCCCTGGAACTTGAGCGTCGAGGCAAGCAGCGCGGTCGCGGCCACGGCTTCGCCGAGCGTGTCGCGCACGTGCGGCGGATAATCGTGGTGCTCCATCATCGCAGCCCAGGCGGGCCCGAGGTGCACGAGCTGGCCCCGGAACGGGTACCGCTCGAAGACGAACCGTCGCAGCGTGTCGACCTCCGCCACGCAGCTTCAGGCCACGCGCACGGGGATGTCGAAGGTGCGGATCCGCTCCGCCCACTGTGCCGGCGCCGTGTTGTGCACGGACGTGCCCTGCGCGTCGACGGCGACGGTGACCGGCATGTCCTTGACCTCGAACTCGTAGATCGCCTCCATGCCGAGGTCGCCGAAGGCGACGACGCGCGAGGACTTGATCGCTTTCGAAACGAGGTAGGCCGCGCCGCCGACCGCCATCAGGTATGCCGCCTTGTGCTTGCGGATCGACTCGATCGCGGCGGGCCCGCGCTCGGACTTGCCGATCATCACGATCAGGCCGGTCTTCTCGAGCATCATGTCGGTGAACTTGTCCATGCGCGTGGCGGTCGTCGGGCCCGCGGGTCCGACCACCTCGTCACGCACCGGGTCGACCGGGCCCACGTAATAGATCGCCCGATTCGTGAAGTCGACGCCTTCCGGCAGGCCCTGTCCGCTCGCGAACAGGGCGGCGATGCGCTGGTGCGCGGCGTCGCGGCCGGTCAGCATCCTGCCATTGAGCAGCAGCGTCTCGCCGGGCTGCCAGCCCTGCACTTCGTCGCGCGTGAGCGTGTCCAGGTTCACGCGACGCGACGTGCCGCCCGCGCTCCACGTGACCTTCGGCCAGTGCTCGAGCGACGGCGGCTCGAGCACGGCGGGCCCGCGGCCGTCGAGCACGAAGTGCGCGTGGCGCGTGGCCGCACAGTTCGGGATCATCGCGACCGGCTTCGATGCCGCGTGCGTGGCATACAGCTTGAGCTTCACGTCGAGCACGGTCGTGAGGCCGCCGAGCCCCTGTGCGCCGATGCCCAGCGCGTTGATCTTCTCGTAGAGCTCGATGCGCAGTTCCTCGGCCTTGTCGCGCGGGCCGCGCGCGAGCAGCTCGTGCATGTCGATCGGATCCATCAACGCTTCCTTGGCGAGCAGCATGGCTTTCTCGGCCGTGCCGCCGACGCCGATGCCGAGCATGCCCGGCGGGCACCAGCCGGCGCCCATCGTCGGCACCGTCTCGAGCACCCAGTCGACGATCGAGTCGCTCGGATTCATCATCTTGAACTTGCTCTTGTTCTCGCTGCCGCCGCCCTTGGCC
>DASUYI010000264.1:0-2779 GCA_036377475.1 Steroidobacteraceae bacterium
CCGGTGACTGGACGCTCGAGCAGGTCAAGCAGGCGCACATCCTGCACGTGCTGGCCGAGAACCGTGGCAATCGCTCGGCGGCCGCGCGGCAGCTCGGCGTGTCGCGCCGCACGCTCGAACGCAGGCTGGGACCGTGTGCCGGGACGGGCACGGACGATTGACGGATCGCACGCGCACGCAGCACTGGAGAGTCACCATGCCGGAACAGTCGTTCGACAACGAGAAGTTCACGAACGAGATCCGCAAGTTCCTGAAGAAGGTCGGCATCACGTCGCAGATCGACATCGAGAATGCGGTGCGTGCGGCCCAGGCCGAGGGCAAGCTCGACCCGTCGAAGCCGCTGCGGGCCGTGATGGTGCTCGAAGTGCCGGAACTCGGGCTCCGACGCACGATCGAGCACGTGCTCGCGATGGAGTGACTCGGCCGATCACGCCGCCCAGACGACGTTGCCGAGGTCCGTGAACTCGTAGCCGCCGAAGACCTGCGCCAGGCGCTGGCACTCGCCGTTGCGCAGCGTGTCGAGCAACGTGCGGAACAGCGTGCGGAAGTAGATGCCACGCGGCATCGCCAGGTCGAGCGCTTCCCACCCGAGCGACAGGAAGTCGAGGCCGAATTCGCCGGCGGCAGCACGCACGCCGGGAGCGACGTCGGCCTGGCCCGTCGCGATGGCCGACGCTGCATCGCGTTCGCTGTACGCGCGCGCGGTCGTGCGACGGTTGGCCGGGTCGAGCCGGTGCTCGGCGACGATCTCGCGCAGGAATCGCTGCGACCCGGCGCCTTCCTGTCGCGCCACCCAACGGATCTCCGGCGAGAACAGACGCTGCACTTCCCGATCTTCCTGGTGCAGTCCCGGCGCGAGCAGCAGGCCCTGCTCGCGGCGGCACAGCCGCACCAGGATCCAGTCCTTGAACTGGACGTGCTGACGCAACAGCGCGGGGTGCCGCTGCAGGCTTTCCGCCTCCGGGCCCCAGTGGATCGCGCAGGCGTCGGCGCGTCGCCGGGCGAGGACCGCGAGGCCCAGCTGCGTGCCGACGGCGGCATAACTCACGAGGGCGCGTCCCTGCAACTCGGCCGCCATGAGCGTGACGGCCCGATGCAGCAGCGGATCGTCGCTGCCGGCGATCACCAGCCGATCGGTGAGCACGCCGCCGTGACTCGACTCGAGCAGCCACTGGTCGACGAGGTCCCTGGGAAACAGCCATTTGCCCGTGAGCCGCGTGGCCGGGATCCGGTTCTCGTTGACGAGCGAGTAGACCTTCTTCTCGTTGATCTGCAGGTACTGCGCCACCTGGCGCACGTTCATGAAACGCGGCGCCTCCGGTATCGGCGCGCCGCCCGGCGCCAGGGCTGCGCTTTCGGCGTCGTGCTGATCGTTCATCTGCGTTCCTCGTCCGGGCCGTGCTCGCGGCGCACCTCCCCGGCGTTGCAAGATTCATTCCTGTTCGGCCCGCTTGTGCGCAGAAGCCACGGTTGCGCGCACGCCGTCGAGCTGAGGCAGAATGGCTTCGCGGCCGTTTTCGGCCCGCACGCAGGAGATGACATCGTGACGGCTGGACCGAGGGTCAGCCTGCCGGTCGCGGTCGTGATGGCGCGCCGGATGGTGGAGCGCGGGCGCTGGCGCGTGCCGAGCTGGCGCGTCGCTGGCGTCGTCGCGGGTTCCACCGTGGCCGATCCCGCGGCACGCGGCACGCCGATCCACGGCGGCGACGACGAGGAACAGTTCCTCTGGGGCGGCCTGCGTCTCGAGCTGTACCGGGACGCTGCCCACAGTTACTGGGCGAACCTGACCGGCACGCAGCCGTCGCTGTTCGTGCTGTGCAGTGACGACGGTGCCGGCACGCTGGTCCCGAAGATGGTGACCGCGGACCAGGACGAAGCGAGCTCGGGCGTGGAAGTCGACGATCGCGTGTATTCCGCGCCCATCCCGCCCGAGGTGTATCAGTATCTCGAGGCGTTCGTCGTGGAGCACCACGTGCCGGAAGAGAAGCACAAGCGCAAGCGTTCGGACTGGTCGGCACAGGACGAGTCATGAGCGCACAGGAGCCGCGTGACCTCGACGCCGAGCCCGGCGCGGACGAGATGTTCCTGTCGCGCTGGGCGCGGCGCAAGGCGCGGGCGCGCGCCGAACCGTCCGCACCGGCCGCGGACATGCCGCCGCTCGCCGAGCCAGCCCCGCCGCCACCCGACGCCGCCGAGGCGGCGGCTGCGACGCCGGCGATCGAGCTGCCAGACCTCGATCAGCTCGGCGAGGATTCCGACTACAGCGCGTTCCTGACGCCCGGTGTCGATGCAGGACTGCGGCAACGGGCCCTGCGCAAGCTGTTCGCGAGCCCGAAGTTCAACGTGTTCGATGGGCTCGACACGTATCGCGACGATTACACGCAGTTCCCGGCGCTCGGCTCGGTCGTCACGGCCGACATGCGGCACCACGTCGAACGGCTCGCGCGCAAAGTCGCCGACACGCTGTTGGACGACCCCGCGTCGGTGGCGACGCCCGCTTCGGCCGCGGCCGTGACGGACGCAGCACCGGTCGAGCCCGAGGTGACGGCGGCAGAGCCGGCGGCGCCGGACGAGGACAACCATGACCGCCCTGCCTGAGACCGGTGGCGACGGGCGCGCCCGCGCGTCGGCCTTGCAGCGCTTGCAGCTGGCCGCCGTCGCGCCCGCGTCCGTGGTCGAGTTCGAATCGCGCGGCCGCTGCCTGCTGGTCGGCGACGAAGCCGACGCGCTCGCGCTCGTGCGTGCGCTGGCCGGCCAGCTCGACTGCTGCGTGCTCGTG
>DASUYI010000265.1:0-4856 GCA_036377475.1 Steroidobacteraceae bacterium
TGGCTCGACGGCGAGAAGGTGGCGACGACCGAAGAGAGCGAGCCGCTCTACGGTGAGACCTATCTGCCGCGCAAGTTCAAGACCGCGATCGTCGTGCCGCCGGTCAACGACGTCGACGTCTTCGCGCACGACCTGGGCTTCATCGCGATCGTCGACGACGGCGAGCTGCAGGGTTTCAACGTGACGGTCGGTGGCGGCATGGGCGCCTCCCACAACGATCCGGAGACGTTCCCGCGGCTCGCCGACGTGGTCGGCTTCATCCGGCCCGGGCAGTTGCTGGACGTCGCCTCGGCCGTGCTGACGACGCAGCGCGACTTCGGCAACCGTGCGGTGCGCAAGCGCGCGCGCCTCAAGTACACGATCGAGGACCGCGGGCTCGCCTGGTTCGTCGGGGAGGTCACGCGCCGGCAGGCCTTCGAGTTCGAACCGGCGCGACCGTTCGCGTTCACGCAGCAGGGCGACCGCTTTGGCTGGATCGAGGGTTTCGACGGCCGCTGGCACCTGACGTTGCGCATCGAGGCCGGCCGGATCGCCGACACGGAGCGTGCGAAGCAGCTCACCGGCCTGCGCGAACTCGCGAAGGTCCACCGCGGCGACTTCCGCCTCACGCCGAACCAGAACCTCACGATCGCCAACGTCGACGCCAACGCGCGGGCGTTCGTCTCCGCGCTCGTCGTCAAGTACGGGCTCGATCGACACGAGCGGTCCACGCCGGTCGCGCGCGACGCGCTTGCCTGCGTGGCGCTGCCGACCTGCGGACTCGCAATGGCCGAGGCTGAGCGCTACCTGCCGCAGCTCGTCAGGCTCGTTGAAGAACGCATGGCCGCGCACGGCCTCGCGGGCGAGCCGCTGGTGCTGCGGATCACGGGCTGTCCGAACGGCTGCGCGCGTCCATACCTCGCGGAAGTGGCGCTCGTCGGCAAGGCGCCCGGCCGCTACAACCTTTTCTACGGCGGCGACGGGCGCGGCGAGCGCCTGAACGCGCTGCACCTGGAGAACGTCGATGAACCTACCATCCTGTCAGCGCTCGACGCTGCCTTCGGTCGCTACGCCCAGGAGCGCACGCCCGGCGAACGTTTCGGCGATTTCGCCTGGCGTGCCGGTCTCGTCGGCGGCGCCGCGCAGGCGGCGTGAGGCTCACGGGGGTTCGACGACCATGCGCGCGCTGGCCTGGAATCCCGAAACGGCGATGCACGAGCCGGCCGTGCTGGCCGAGGTCAACCGCGACCTCGAGCGGCGCAGCGCGGAGGATCGCGTGCGCTGGGCGCTCGATCATCTGCCGGGCGAGCACGCGCTGTCGTCGAGCTTCGGCGCACAGGCGGCCGTCTCGCTGCACATGGTGACGCGGCAGAAGCCGTCGCTGCCGGTCGTGCTCGTCGACACCGGCTACCTGTTTCCGGAGACCTATCGATTCATCGACGACCTGGTCGAGCAGCTCGAGTTGAACCTGAAGGTGTACCAGCCGCGCATGTCCGCGGCCTGGCTCGAGGCGCGCCACGGCCGGCTCTGGGAGCAGGGCGTCGACGGCATCGAACGGTACAACGACCTGCGCAAGACCGAGCCGATGCGTCGCGCGCTCACGGAACTCCACGTGAACACGTGGTTCGCCGGCCTGCGCCGCGACCAGTCGCAGAGCCGCAGCAGGATCGGGCCGCTCGAGTGGCGCGACGGCCGCTGGAAGATGCACCCGATCTTCGACTGGAACGACCGCATGATCTTCGACTACCTGCGCGCGCACAGGCTGCCCTATCACCCGCTGTGGCACGAGGGATACGTTTCGATCGGCGACTGGCACACGACCCGCACGCTCGCCGAAGCCGGCGACGCCGAGGCCACGCGGTTCTTCGGCCTGAAGCGCGAGTGCGGCATCCACGGTCTCGAGGGCTGAGGCGCGCCGTGCGCTACTTCCCGCTCTTCGCGGACCTGCACGATAGGCGAGTCCTCGTCGTCGGCGGCGGTGCCGTGGCGGAACGCAAGGTGCGCCTGCTGCTCGACGCCGGCGCGCAGGTCACGGTCGTCGCGCCGGACATCCGTCCCTCTCTCGCGCGTGTGGTGGACGAAGGCCGGAGTGAAGGCCGGGTGTCGCTGCGGCACGAAACGTTCCGTCCCGAGCACTTCGACGGTGCCGTCCTGGCGATCGCCGCGACCGACGACCCGGCGGTCAACGCACGCGTCGCCGCGACGGGGCGCGAGCGCAACGTGCTCGTCAACGTCGTCGACGTGACGGAGCTTTCGAGCTTCATCGTGCCCGCGATCGTCGACCGTTCGCCGCTCGTCATCGCGATCTCCTCGGGCGGCGTCGCCCCCGTCCTCGCGCGCGCGGTGCGCGAGCGCATCGAGAGCATGTTCGACGGCTCCCTCGGCCAGTTCGCCGCGCTGCTCGAGCGTTGGCGCGCCCCGATCAAGCAGCGCCTGCCCGACGTCGGCGCCCGGCGACGCTTCTACGAGCGGCTCGTGCGCGGACGCGTCGCCGACCTCGTGCGGCGTCGCAACGTCGAGTCGGCCGAACGCGAACTCGAGAGCGAGCTCGCGCGCGGGTCGACGTCGTCGCGCGGCTCTGTCGTGCTGGTGGGAGCGGGGCCCGGCGACGCGGGCCTGCTCACGCTGAACGGGTTGCGCGCGCTGCAGGAGGCCGACGTGATCCTGCACGACCGGCTGGTCTCGAAAGAGGTGCTCGAGCTGGCGCGTCGGGACGCCGAGAAGATCGGCGTCGGCAAGGCTGCCCACGACCACTCGGTGTCGCAGCAGGCCATTCACGAGCTGATGCTCGAGCACGCTCGCGCCGGTCGTCGCGTCGTGCGACTGAAAGGCGGCGACCCCTTTATTTTCGGGCGAGGCGGCGAGGAACTCGAGTTCCTCGCGGCACACGGCATCCCGTTCGAAGTCGTGCCCGGCATCACGGCCGCCGTCGCCTGCGGCGCCTATGCCGGCATTCCGCTCACGCACCGCGAGCACGCGCAGTCCGTGCGGTTCGTCACGGCGCACTGCGGCGATTCGCTCGACACGCTCGACTGGGCGACGCTCGCCCAGGAGCGTCAGACGGTCGCGCTCTACATGGGCGTGGCCGGACTCGGCCGCATTCGCGATCGGCTGGTCGAGCACGGCCGATCACCGCATACGCCGGTCGCCATCGTCGAGAATGGCTCCCGACCCGAGCAGCGCGTGGTGCTCGCCACGCTCGGTGAGATCGAGGCCGCGGGTCGCGCGATGCACGTGAAGTCCCCGGCGCTCGTCATCGTCGGGGAGGTCGCGGCGCTGGCCGGGGAGCTGCACTGGTTCGGTCGCGCGCCGCTCTCCTGGCGGCAGGTGCAGCAGCAGGCGGCTTGACGCTTCGACACGCCCGGCGGTTCCCGCGCCGCGTTCCCCGCGCGACCGGCGCATAATGCGGATGCGTGCCAACAAGGACGGGACTGCAACGATGGCCGACCCGAACGTCGCCATGGGATCCAGGATGATCGGAGACATCACGCTCGGTGACCTGCGAGTACCACGGCTCGGCTTCGGAGCCATGCGCATCACGGGTGAGGACATCTGGGGCGATCCGCCGGACCCGGCTGCGGCTCGCAAGCTCCTGCGGCGCGTGGTCGAACTGGGCGTCCGCTTCATCGACACGGCGGATGCGTACGGCCCCGAGGTCAGCGAGCGCCTGATCGCCGAGGCGCTGCACCCGTATCCGGCCGGGCTCGTGATCGGAACCAAGGGCGGCATCGTGCGACCCGACCGGGCGACCTGGTCGCCGGACGGTCGACCTGCGCACCTGCGTGAAGCGTGCGAGGCCAGCCTGCGACGCCTGCGCCTGGAGCGCATCGATCTCTACCAGCTGCACGCCGTGGATCCGCGCGTGCCGCTCGAGGAATCGGTCGGTGAACTCGCGCGCCTGCAGGCCGAGGGCAAGATCCGCCACATCGGCCTGTCCAACGTGACCGTGGACGAACTCGAACGCGGACGCCGCCTCGTCAAGGTCGTGTCGGTGCAGAATCGTTACAACGTCGCCGACCGCTCCTCGAAGGACGTGCTCGCGGTCTGCGAGCGCGACGGGCTCGCGTTCATCCCGTGGTCACCGCTCGTGCAGGGCGAGCGCGACCGGGGCGCACCGCAACGTGCCGCGCTGGAAGGCTGGGCGCGAAAACACGACCTGTCGCTGCACCAGGCGGCCTTGGCTTGGCTGTTGAACAAGTCGCCCGTGATGCTCCCGATCCCGGGTACCTCGAAGGTTCCACACTTCGAGTCGAACCTGGCCGCGGCGCTGGCCGCACGCGGCCTCCGGCGCGAGCTGAACGCCGTCAGCTGAAAGGGGTGTTGCTACGCAACTGACCCACGGACCCGATTTAACTCGCATCGTCCGTTCCGCGGTGAGCGAGTGACTTGCGAGGCGGGTCGCGATGACTGTTTCCGACCCCGGAGCGGACGCGCGCATCGGGAGCCTGTCGCGGGGTAAAGGCATGGTCGCCAGCCACCCCATCGGCGGTACTCTTACGTGATGCGCCCCCTTCGGTATTCCATCAACGTCACACTGGACGGGTGCTGCGACCATCGTGTGATTTCGGCGGACGAAGAGCTGCATCGTCACGCGGTCGAGAACCTCAACCGGGCCGATGCCCTCCTTTTTGGCCGGGTGACTTATGAAATGATGGAGGCAGCGTTTCGGTCGCCGGCGCGGACGGGCGCAAGGCCCGATTGGATGGAACCCTTCGCCCGGACGATCGACGCGGCAAAGAAGTACGTCGTGTCGAGCACGTTGAAGCACGTCGACTGGAATGCGGAGCTCGTGCACGGCGATCTCGAGACGGCTGTTCAGCAGCTCAAGCAGGAGGCGGGTAAGGCCCTGTTCGTTGGAGGCGTGAAGCTCCCGCTGG
>DASUYI010000266.1:0-6062 GCA_036377475.1 Steroidobacteraceae bacterium
CGCATCCGGGATCGACAGGCTGGGGCCGGCCTTGAACCAGAAATAGTCCTTGATGTTCAGTACCGCGACGAGCAGCGCGACCAGCCCCGCGATGAACGTGATAACGCGCAACTCGCCCGCGATCAGGAACACGTTGAGCCAGGCGGCCATGAACACGAAATAAACCACTCCGGAGAACAGCACGAGCGTGCCGCCGACGATTGCCATGCGCGTGCGGCTCTTGGCGTGCACGAGCAGGCTCAACAGGAACAGCAGCACGAAGAACGCACAAGGGTTGAATGCGTCCATGCCGGCGAGCACGACCGTGAGCACGGGCAACGAGAATGCCTTGGCGTCGACCGAGCCGACGAACGGCAGGTTGAAGGTCGTCGCGGCCCTGGACTCGGCTTCCGAAAGTTGCGACGCGGAGTCGTTCACATCGCTGCCGGGAGCGCCGACCCCGGCATCGGCGGGACGCGGGCTCGCCAGCCGCCGCTCGTGACAGCCGCGGAGGGCATCCGCGAGCTGCCGGCCCGTGGTCTCGGCGGCGTCGTAGCCGATCATGACCTGCCGGCAGAACACGAAGCCGGGCGTCGACAGTGCCTCGACGCCCAGCGATTTCGCCGTGTCGAAATAGAACCGTGCGTTGCCGCGGTGATCCTTGACCGAGTAGCGCTTCATTTCGAGCCAGGGCGTCTCGCGCTCCAGTTGCTCGAGGAACGGCTTGGCGGCCTGGCAGTGCGGGCAGGTCGGCGAGTAGAAATAGTAGAGCCGCACGGTCGGCGAGCCGTCGGCTGCCGTGCCGTACCAGAACGCGTCGGACGCAGGGTCGCCGGTTTCGGCGCCCGCGGCGAGGCCCGAGCAAAGGAAGGTCAACAGCAGGACGAACAGGCGCAGCGCGGACATTCGGTCGGACCCGTGTACGAAAATGCGCGAATGATACCGGCCCGCGCGGTGGCTCCGGTCCGGTCTTCTACCGATGGGCGCGTCGGAACTTATTTGCGGCCCTGCAGTCGCGTCGGCGGCGGGGCCAGCCGGCCGGCGTCGCCCGGGGGCGTCGACAGCAGCCAGTCCGGGTTCGGCAGCTCGCTGAAGATCTCGCGCAATGCCTCGCCCCAACGCTCGCGGATGCGGTGGAAATACTCGTTGGTCGAATCGATGTCGACCTGGCTGCTGACGCGGTGCTCGTCGCGGCGCACGATCACGAGGTCGAGCGGCAGGCCGACCGACAGGTTCGAGCGGATGGTCGAATCCATCGAGATCAGCGCGCACTTGGCCGCCTCGCTGAGCGGCATGCTGCGCCGGATCACCCGGTCGATGATCGGCTTGCCGTACTTCGATTCCCCGATCTGGAAATAGGTCGTGTCCGGCGTCGCCTCGACGAAGTTGCCGGCCGAGTAAATGTGGAACAGGCGGGGCATTTCGCCCTTGATCTGGCCGCCGAGGATGAACGAGGCGTTGAACTCCACGCCCTGCAGGCGCAGCGCCTCGGCGTCACGGTGATGCATCTCGCGCAGCGCGGCGCCGATGCAGCGGGCGCCCTCGAACATGTTCGGGCAGTTGTACAGGTTGGTCTCGCCCTGCTGGCTCACGATCCTTTCGGCCAGCAGGTTCAGCACGCCTTGCGTGATGGCGAGGTTCCCGGCCGACATCAGCACCAGCACGCGATCGCCCGGCCGCTCGAAGACGGTCGTCTTGCGGAACGTGTTGATCTGGTCCACGCCGGCGTTGGTGCGCGAGTCCGAGAGGAACACGAGGCCCGCATCCAGGAGCATCGACACGCAGTAGGTCATGGCAGTCCGTCGGGGCGTTGGCGTCGCGGGAGGACACACGAGCTGGCAGGCCCGCACCCTTCGCCCCTGGAACGGTTCGGCCCGCCGACATCGACTGTTGCCGATGCGGGCAGTCTTGGGAAGCGTGCTGCGACCAGATGGCGCCGATTTGACTGCGACCGGGCGCCCGTGTCTGCGGATGCCGACAGGCGCACAACCCCGCTCGGACGCCGCGCACCGCCACCTTCGCCGACGGCATGGCCCCGCGGACGGGTCAGACTGCCCCGAATCGACTCACGCAGGTAGCGGAGGTGACCGTGAACACGAGCAACGACGACCGCAAGGACCGCAAGGGCGGACAGGCACCACAGGCCGAGGACCGCAGTGACCGGGGTGCGAGCCACAGCCCGAGCGGCTGGCCCGACATGCAGGGCGAAGGCAACAAGGATGCCGCGCGCGAGTACAACGAGTCGCAACGCGACTTCGTCGAATCGGGCAAGGTCGAGCGGGCGGCGCGCGATTCCGAGCCGCAGTCGGAGGCGGAGCGCCGCGAGATGGAACAGGCCGAGCGCGAAGGTCGCTCACACGCGCGCAAGTAACGCGGGCCCGCGTTGCGCGTCGACGCCGGTTCTTGTGCCGGGGATACGGGCGCTAATAGCGCCCGTGCGTCTTGTACAGGTAATTGGTGAGCTCGACCGTCTGCATCGAGAGCCGGCGCTGGATGTCGTGCACGATGCGCACGATCGCCCGCATGATCCGGTAGACGAGTTGCGGATCCCGGTCGAGCAGCGCCTCGAGGTCGCCCCGGCTCAGGCCGAGCACGCGCGTCTCGGCCATCGATACCAGCGACGCGAAACGCGTGGCGCCGTCGAGGAACGACAGTTCGCCGACGACGTCTCCCGGCCGCATGATGTTCAGCGTGAGCTCGTTGTCGGTGCGGGCGGCCTTGACGACCCCGAGCGAGCCCGCGAGCACGACGTAGAGGTGGTCATCCGTGTCGCCTTCGTGCACGAGCACCTCGCCTTGCTCGAGATCTCGGACCGTCATGGTCGCCGCGAGTGCCTCGCTCTGCGTCGCCGTGAGCTCGGTCGCGAGCTTTGACTGGGCCAGGCCCTTGACGATGGCGGCGTCGGTCATGGGTGCGCTCCGCGTGATTCGTACGGGGGATTGTCACGTCAAGGCCGCCCGGCGCGGTAGTAGGTGAATGCCGCGAACGTATGCCACGGCGGGCCGGCCGGTCGGCGCCGCGGGCACGTATTCAACGCTCGCGCGCGACCGGCTCCCGGATCCGCGCGTAGGCGTCGAGCGCGTCGCGTCGGCTCGTCGCGAGCTCGACGATCGGACGCGGGTAGGTCGATCCCAGCGTGACCCCGGCGGCAGCGAGGACGTGGGCGGGCGCCTGCCACGGCCGATGAATCCATGCGTCGGGCAGTCGCGCGAGCTCGGGCAGCCAGCGACGCAGGTACAGGCGTTGCGGGTCGTGACGCTCGGCCTGCAGCACCGGGTTGAAGATCCGGAAAAAGGGCGCCGCGTCCGCGCCGCAGCCGGCCGTCCATTGCCAGCCGAGCGTGTTGTTGGCGAGGTCGGCGTCGACCAGCGTGTCCCAGAACCAGCGTGCGCCGGCGAGCCAGGATTGGCGCAGGTTCTTGGTGAGCAGCGACGCCACCACCATGCGCACGCGGTTGTGCATCCAGCCGGTGGCCCACAGTTCACGCATGCCGGCGTCGACGAGCGGGTAGCCCGTGCGACCGCGCTGCCATGCCTCGAGCCACTCCGGCCGCGCGGCCCAGGTAAACCGCGCGAACCGCTCGTCGAGCGGCGCGTCGGTCGTCTGCGGGAAATGATGCAACAGGTGATGCGCAAACTCGCGCCAGGCGAGCTCGCGCAAAAACGTCTCCGCGGACGCTCGGGCCGCGGGTCGATCGACGACGGCGTTGCGCACGGCGGCAAGGCACTGGCGCGGGCCGAGTTCACCGAAGTGCAGGTGCGGCGACAGGCGCGAGCTTCCTGGCAGGTCGGGCCGCTCTCGACCCTCGGTGTACGCGGCCAGTCCGTCGTCGCAGAACTCGAGCAGGCGTTCGTGCGCGCCGTCCTCACCGGGCGTCCAGGCCTGCGCGAGACCTGCATCCCAGGCGACGTGCGGCAGCAACTCGAACGCCGCGAGCGGCTCGCTGCGCGGCGCGGGCCCGCGCAGCCGTATCGGCGGCGGCACGGGGGCGGGCAGGGCATCGAGTTGCGCCTGGCCGGCGCGCCAGAAAGGCGTGAACACGCGGTACGGCTGGCCCTGCGTCGTCAGCACTTCCCAGGGCTCGAACAGCAGTGCGCCGTTGAAGCTCTCGCACGCGAGTCCGAGTGCACGCAGTTCGACCTTGAGCAAGGTGTCGCGTGCGACGAGCGCCGGATCGTAGAGCCGGTTCCAGTACAGGTGCGTCGCGGACGTCTCGCGCGCGAGCGAGGCGAGTTCGCGCGCGGCCGGGCCCCGGCGAAGGGTCAGCGGAATGCCGCGACGTCGCAGGGCCTCGTCGAGGCGCGCCAGGCTGTGATGCAGCCACCAGCGGCTTGCCGCGCCGGCGCGCCAGGCGCCTTCTTCCTCCGGCGCATGCACGTAGACCGCGACGATCCGCTCCGCATGCCGGGCCGCGGCGGCCAGCGCCGGATTGTCGGCGAGCCGCAAGTCGCGGCGGAACCAGACGAGCGCGGTGGACATCGAAGGCACCGGCGGATGAGCGCGGGTCAAAGAAAAAGCCGCGCCTCGAGGCAAGGCGCGGCTTCACACTCTCGGACGCGGCGGCCGTTCGTGGCCGCGGCGCCGGCGTCAGCCGACCGAGGCGCGCAGCGCGGCGATGCGCTCCTCGATGGGCGGGTGCGTCATGAACAGGCGCTTGAGGCCGGACGCCACGCCGCCGCTGATGCCGAAGGCCGCCATCTTTTCCGGCAGCGGCCCGGCGTGACGCTGCTGCAGCCGCTCGAGCGCGCCGATCATCGACTCGCGCCCGGCGAGCCGCGCGCCGCCCGAGTCTGCGCGGAACTCGCGCTGCCGCGAGAACCACATGACGATCATCATGGCGAACAGCCCGAGGACCAGCTGCGCGACGATCGACGTGATCAGGAACGCGGGCCCGTGGCCTTCCTCGGTCTTGAAGATCACGCGGTCGACGAAATGACCGATCACGCGCGAGAGGAAGAACACGAACGTGTTCACGACGCCCTGGATCAGCGTCAACGTCACCATGTCGCCGTTGGCGACGTGGCTCACTTCGTGGCCGACGACGGCCTCGACTTCACGCTGCGACATGCCCTGCAGCAGGCCCGTGCTCACGGCGACCAGCGCCGAGTCGCGACGTGCGCCCGTCGCGAAGGCGTTGGGCTCGGGCGAGTCGAAGATGCCGATCTCGGGCATGCCGATGCCGGCCTGCTGGGCCTGGCGCTGCACGGTGCCGACCAGCCAGCTTTCCGCGGCATTGGCCGGCTGGGTGATCACGCGCACGCCCATCATCCGCTTGGCGGACCACTTGGAGATGGCAAGCGAGAACAGCGAACCGGTGAAGCCGACCACTGCCGAGAGGATCAGCAGCTTGCCGAGGTCGAGGTCGGAGCCCTGCGCATCGAGGATGGTGTCGATGCCGAGCAGGCTCAGCACGATGCCGAGCAGCAGCATGATCGCGAGGTTGGTGGCAATGAACAGCAGGATGCGTTTCATGACGAGTCAGAACTCCATGCGGGCCGCGCGGGGCACGCTTCGGATCCTTCGGTGGGGACGAGGCTACCGGTTTCAAGCCGCCGTGGCGCGCGGACGTGACCGGCTGCAGCTTCCGGGCGCATACTAACACCGAACGAAAAAGCCTGAACCACACTTCAGACAATCGTGGCCCGCTCCGGTTCCCTGTCCGCTCGAGGTCATCCGTGAAGCCGCCGACGCCCGCACCTTCGACCCGGCACTGGACGTTCCTGAGCAACCACGCGCACGTGCTGGTCTGCCTGGCGCTGGATCGCAACGCACGGCTGCGCGACGTCGCTGCGAGCGTCGGCATCACCGAGCGGGCGGTCCAGAAGATCGTGAGCGACCTCGAAGCGGCGGGAGTCCTGGTTCGCGAGCGCCTGGGCCGGCGCAACTCGTACCGCCTCAACGCGGCCGTGCCGCTGCGACATCCGCTCGAGGCGCATCGCACGGTCGGCACCCTGTTGTCGTTGATCGTCGAGCGGAACGCGTCGAAGCGGACTCGATCGGCCCAGTGACCCGCGTGAATGACGCGAGATCTCGCGCCCAAGCTATTGATCTTGCTTAGAGCTCGTCCGGCAGGTGCTCGAGAT
>DASUYI010000267.1:0-4206 GCA_036377475.1 Steroidobacteraceae bacterium
GTGCCCGTCAAGTACGAGCTCGACAAGGAGTCGGGCGCGTTGCGCGTGGACCGTTTCCTCAACACGGCGATGTTCTACCCGGGCAACTACGGCTTCATCCCGCACACGCTCTCGGGCGACGGCGACCCGGTCGACGTGATCGTCGTCGTGCCGAGCCCCGTGGTCGCGGGTGCGATCGTGCGCGTCCGGCCAGTGGGCGCGCTGCTGATGAAGGACGAGGCCGGCGACGACGAAAAGGTCATCGCGGTGCCGGTCGACAAGCTGCATCCGTTCTACGAAGGCGTGAAGTCGTACAAGGACCTGCCGGCCACGCTCACCGACCAGATTGCGCACTTCTTCCAGCACTACAAAGACCTGGAAAAGGGCAAGTGGGTCACGATCGCGAGCTGGGTCGGGCCGGACAAGGCCGAGCGCATGATCGTCGACGGCATCCGTCGTGCGGCGCAGTCCGGCGACGACGTCGCGGCGCATTACGTCGCGAGCGGCGCGCTGAAGGCCTCCACGCGCGGCAAGCGTTGACGTTGCGCGCCGCAGCGGACGTCTAGTCGAACGCCTTCATCGCCTGCGCGAGGTCGGCGATCAGGTCGTCGACGTCCTCGATGCCGGCCGAAATCCGGATCAGTCCGTCGCCGATGCCGAGCGCCTGGCGACGTTCCGGCGCGAGCTGCGCGTGCGTCATCAGCGCCGGGTGCTCGATCAGGCTTTCCACGCCACCGAGGCTCTCCGCGAGCGCGAAAATCCGGCAGCGTTCGAGGAACCTTCGCGCGCCCGCCAGATCCGTGTCGAACTCCACGGACAGCATGCCGCCGAATCGCGGCATCTGCCGCTGCGCCAGCGCGTGCTGTGGATGGCTCGGCAGCCCTGGATAGAGCACCCGCCGTACTTTCGGCTGCGATTCCAGCCAGCGCGCGATCGCGAGCGCGTTCTCGCAGTGGCGCTGCATGCGCACCGCAAGCGTCTTGAGGCCGCGCAGTGCCAGGAAACTGTCGAACGGCCCGGAGATGCCGCCGACCGCGTTCTGCAGGAAGCCGACGCGCTCACGCAGCTCCGCGTTGTCGCCGACGACCGCGACGCCGCCGATCATGTCGGAATGGCCGTTCAGGTATTTCGTCGTCGAGTGCACGACCGCGTCGAAACCGAGGTCGAGCGGACGTTGCACCCAGGGGCTCGCGAAGGTGTTGTCCGCGACGGCCAGCAGGCCGCGTCGCCGGGCCAGTGCGGCGACGGCGTCGAGGTCCGCGAGCTTGAGCGTCGGATTGGTCGGGCTCTCGACCCACAGCAGGCGCGTCTCGGGCCGGATCGCGCGTTCGACGGCGGCGAGGTCGGTGAAGTCGACGCGCGTCGCCGCGAGGTTCATCGAGCGCTGCCGGACACGCTCGAGCAGTCGCACCGTGCCGCCGTAGAGGTCGTCGGTCGTGACGACGTGCGAGCCCGCATCGAGGCACTCGAGCACCGTGCCGATCGCCGCCAGGCCCGAGGCGAAGGCGAACGCCTGCCGGCCGTTCTCGAGATCGGCCACGCAGCGCTCGAATGCAAATCGCGTCGGGTTGTGGCTGCGGCCGTAGTCGAAGCCCTTGTGCACGCCGGGACTCGACTGCACGTAGGTCGAGGTGGCGTAGATCGGCACCATCACGGCGCCGGTGGTCGGGTCGGGCTCCTGTCCCGCGTGAATGACGCGCGTGGCGAAGCGAGGTCTTCCGTCGCGATCGGTCATAGCATCCTCAGCCGCAAGGCGTTCAACAGGTCGATGCGCGTGACGAGCCCCAGGAACGCGCCCCGCTCGACGATCAGTGCGACGTGGCCGGCGTCGAGCACGGCGAACAGGGCGTCGAGTCCCGCGTCGGGCGCGAGCGTCTCGAGCCGCGTCTCCATCGCCGTGCGCACGGGCTGCCGGAACTGCTCGGCGGCGTCCGCGCGGCGCACGACCTGGAGCAGGTCGAACTCGTCCAGGATGCCGACGATGTGTCCGCCGTCGTCCACGACCGGCAACTGGGACACGTCGGCGTTGCGCATGCGGTTGTACGCCGTGAGCAGCGAATCCCCGGGCTGGACGGTGATGGTGAGGCCCGCGTCGTGGCGACGCACGATCAGGTCGCGCAGGTCGCCCGTGTGCTCGCGCTCGAGGAAGCCGCGTTCGTACATCCAGGCGTCGTTGTAGGCCTTCGACAAATACTTTGCACCGCTGTCGCACACGAACGTGACCACGCGCAGCGGCGCCGTCTGCTCGCGGCAGTAGCGCAACGCCGCGGCGAGCAGCGTGCCCGTCGACGAGCCGCCCAGGATCCCCTCCTGGCGCAGCAGCGCGCGTGCCGTGGCCATGCTTTCGGCGTCGGGGATCGAGTACGCCACCGAGACGCGGCTCAGGTCGGCGATCGCGGGAATGAAGTCCTCGCCGATGCCCTCGACCGCCCAGGATCCGGCCTGCCCAAGCTCGCCGGTGTTGATGTACTGCGCCAGCACGGAGCCGACCGGATCGGCGAGCACGAAGCGCGTGGCGGCCGACTCGCGCGCGAAAAAGCGGCTCAGCCCGGTGATCGTCCCGCTCGACCCGACGCCACAGACGATCGCGTCCACGCGGCCGTCCATCTGCTGCAGGATCTCCGGCCCCGTCGTCGTCTCGTGCGCGAGCGGGTTGGCGGGGTTGCCGAACTGGTTGATGTAGTACGCGTCGGGCTGCTCGGCCGCGATGCGTTGCGCCATGTCCTGGTAATACTGCGGGTGACCCTTGCCGACGTCGGACCGCGTGATCCGGACGTCGGCGCCGAGCGCGACCAGGTGCAGGATCTTCTCGCGCGACATCTTGTCCGGCACGACCAGGATCAGGCGGTAACCCTTCTGCGCCGCCACCAGCGCGAGCCCGAGGCCCGTGTTGCCGGCGGTGGCCTCGACGATCGTGGCGCCAGGCTGCAGCCGGCCAGTGCGCTCGGCCGCCTCGATCATCGAGAGGCCGATGCGATCCTTGATCGAACCGCCCGGATTCTGGCTTTCGAGCTTCAGGTACAGCTCGCACGGCCCGGTGTCGAACGAACGCACGCGCACCAGCGGCGTGTTGCCGATCAATGTGAGCACAGAGTCGGCCATAAGTGTCCCCGCGTCCTTGCTTGCGGTGCGGATTGTGCGGGATCGCGCGAGCTCCCGTCACGTCCGGAACGACGGCAGCGGGATGAGCCGGGCGCGCCGGCGTCGCGGCGTGATCGCGCCTACGACGCTTTCAACTGGTCCTTGAGCTCGCGGCGCAGGATCTTGCCGACGTTGGTCTTCGGCAGCTCGTTCCGGAAATAGACGCGCTTCGGCACCTTGTAACCGGTCAGCGACGCACGACAGTGCTCGATCAGCTGCTGCTCCGTCAGGTTCGGATCCTTCTTCACCACGAACAGCGCAACGACTTCGCCCGCGCGCTCGTCGGGCTGCGCGACGGCCGCCACTTCGAGCACGCCGGGATGGGTGGCGACGACGCCCTCGACCTCGTTCGGGTACACGTTGAAGCCGGACACGAGGATCATGTCCTTCTTGCGGTCCTCGATGAACACGAAGCCGCGCGGGTCCATGTACCCGATGTCGCCGGTCCGCAGCACCCGGCCGGGCAGCATCACCTGCTCGGTCTCGTCGGGCCGGTTCCAGTACCCGCGCATCACCTGCGGACCTTCGACACAGATCTCGCCCGACTTGCCCTGCGGCAGCACGTTGCCGTCGTCGTCGCGGATCGTGATGATCGTCGAGGAGATCGGCAACCCGATCGAGCCGTTGAAGTCGTCGCCCGGCCGGTTGATGCAGGCGGCAGGCGACGTCTCAGTCAGTCCCCACGCCTGGATCAGCACGTTGCCGGTCACGCGTTTCCAGTGCTCGGCGACCGCGCGCTGCACCGCCATGCCGCCGCCGAGGCTGATGCGCAACGTGCTGAAGTCGAGCCGGTCGAACCCCGGCGTGTGCAGCAAGGCGTTGAACAGCGTGTTGACGCCGGCGAAGTACGTGAAGCGATGTCTCGCGAGCTCCCGCACGAACCCGGGAAAGTCGCGCGGGTTCGGGATCATCACGTTGTGCGCGCCGAGCTTCAGCATCGCGAAGCTGTTCGCCGTCAGCGCGAAGATGTGATACAGCGGCAGCGCCGCGATCGAAACGACTGCCTCGTCGGGTTTCAGCGCCGGTTTCACCCAGGCTTCGGCCTGCAGCACGTTGGCGACGATGTTGCGGTGGGTGAGCATGGCA
>DASUYI010000268.1:0-4454 GCA_036377475.1 Steroidobacteraceae bacterium
GGCTCCAGGCACTCGCGCATCTCCGAGGCGACGCGCGGGTCGACCGGTGTCGTCGCGGCGTTGTCGAGATAGACGATGCGCCGTTCGCTCATGGCGCGGCCTTCTTCGGCAAGTGCGGGTCGCCCGCGCGGCGCCGTCGCCCCTGCACCGCCGTCAGGATGCCGCGCAGGATGTTCATCTCGTTCTGGTCGAGCACGGTGCGCTGGAACAGGCGACGCAACCGGGCCATCAGGTGGCCGGAGCTCGTGCGGTCCCGGAAGTCGATCTCATCGAGTACCTGCTCGAGGTGCGCGTAGAACTTCTCCATTTCCGCGGCGCTTGCGAGCGGCACCGGCCCTTCGCTGCGCAGCGGCCCGATGCCCGCGCGATCGCGCAGCGCCAGGCAGACTTCGTACGCCACGACCTGCACGGCCATCGCGAGATTGAGCGAGCTGTAGACGCTGCCGGTGGGAATCGTGAGCAGCGTGTGGCAGAGCCGCAGCTGCTCGTTTTCGAGCCCGGTGCGCTCGTTGCCGAACAGGATGGCCACTTCGCTCGCCTGAGCCGCAGCCGCGACCTCGAGCGCGGCCTCGCGCGGCTCGACGATGCGCCAGGGCAGGTGCCGCCCGCGCGCGGTGGTGCCGACGATGAGCCCGCAATCCTCGATGGCGGCGTGCAGTTCGGGCACGACGCGCGCGCGCTGCAGCACGTCGTCGGCGCCGGCGGCCATCACCGTCGACTCGGTCGCCGGAAAGCGTTCGGGTGCCACGAGCCAGAGCGACTCCAGCCCCATCGTCTTCATCGCACGCGCCGCGGAGCCGATGTTGCCCGGATGCGAAGTGCCGACCAGGACGATCCGGATGGACATGCTCTGCTATTCTAGCGGCCTCGGGCGGGGTTCCCTGCCGTTCTTTCCCACCTGCCAACCGTCGTCGAGACTGCCGCATGACCATGCAGCCCATGCTGAACATTGCCGTCCGCGCCGCCCGTCGCGCGGGTGACCTCATCGTGCGGAACCTCGACCGGGTGTCCTCGCTGAACGTGCAGGCCAAGGGTCGCAACGATTTCGTTTCCGAGATCGACCAGATGGCCGAGCGCGACATCATCGAGACGGTGCGTCGCGTCCACCCCGATCACGGATTCCTGTGCGAGGAATCGGGACGCAGCGGCGGCGGCGACGTGACGTGGATCATCGATCCCCTCGACGGCACGACCAACTTCCTGCACGGCTTTCCGCAGTTCGCGGTCTCGATCGCGGTCGAGGTTCGCGGGCGCCTCGAACACGCGGTCGTCTACGACCCGATGCGTCAGGAGCTGTTCACGGCCTCGCGCGGCTATGGCGCCCAGCTCGACGGCCGCAGGATCCGCGTCAGCAAGCAGCTCGTGCTCGACGGCGCGCTGGTCGGGACGGGCTTCCCGTACCGTGAGAACGTGCGCTGGCTCGACCCGTACATGGCGATGCTCCGGGCGGTCATGCAGGAGACGGCGGGCATCCGTCGTCCCGGCGCCGCGTCACTCGACCTCGCGTACGTCGCGGCGGGCCGCATCGACGGCTTCTGGGAAATCGGCCTGAGCGCCTGGGACACGGCGGCGGGCACCCTGCTGATCACGGAAGCCGGCGGTCGCATCGGCACGCTGACCGGCCAGCCGTACCGGCAGGGCGGCCACGTGATCGCCGGGACGCCGAAGGTGTTCGACGCGCTCGTCGAGTGCATCGGCCCGCACGTTCCGCCGAACCTGCGCGAGCCCTGACCCGGCGTCCACTACCCCGGCTCCGCGGCGTCCGGTAGAGTCCGGCGGCATTGCCCGCCGGGCACCTTCGGACAATCGCGAGTCTCCATGCCGCATCGCCTGTTCTCGACCAAGCCCATCGGCGAGCTTCACGAAGCCGACACCGCCAACGAGCTGAGCCGCACGCTCGACGCCCGCGCGCTCGTGCTGCTCGGCATCGGCGCCATCATCGGCACCGGCATCTTCGTGCTGACCGGCACGGCGGCGGCCAATCACGCCGGACCGGCGCTCGTCGTCTCGTTCCTGATCGCGGGCCTCGGCTGCGCGCTCGCCGGCCTCTGCTATGCCGAATTCGCCTCGATGATCCCGGTCTCCGGCAGCGCGTATTCGTATTCGTACGCGACGCTCGGCGAGATGGTCGCCTGGTTCATCGGCTGGAACCTGATCCTCGAATACCTGTTCGCCGCGGCGACCGTGGCGGTCGGCTGGTCCGGGTACGTCGTGAGCCTGGTCGAGCAGCTGGGCATGCACCTGCCCGACGCACTTACGAACGCGCCGTTCATGAAGGGCGAGGGCCACTACGAAGTGGTGCGCACCGGCGCGATCCTCAACCTGCCCGCGGTGCTGATCGTCGCGGCCATCACGGCGCTCTGTTACATCGGCATCCACCAGACATCACGGTTCAACGCGATCGTCGTCGCGATCAAGGTCGCCGTGATCATCCTGTTCATCGGCTTCGGCGCGTGGGTCGTCGACGGCGCCAACTGGCAGCCGTTCATCCCCGAGAACACGGGGACGTTCGGCCATTTCGGGTGGAGCGGCGTGGTGCAGGCCGCGGGCATCATTTTCTTCGCCTACATCGGTTTCGACGCCGTCTCCACGGCAGCACAGGAAGCGAAGAACCCGCAGCGCGACATGCCGATCGGCATCATGGGCAGCCTGGTCGTCTGCACGGTGCTCTACGTCGCGGTCTCCGCCGTGCTGACCGGCATGGTGCACTACGGCGAACTCAACACGCCGGCGCCGGTGGCGCTCGCGCTCGACCGGCACCCCGAACTGTCGTGGCTCGCCGGCTGGATCAAGCTCGGTGCGATCGCGGGCATGACCTCCGTGATCCTCGTGATGATGCTCGGCCAGCCGCGGATCTTCTACGCGATGTCGCGCGACGGCCTGCTGCCGCCATTCTTCCGCAAAGTGCATCCGAAGCACCGCACGCCCTACATCGGCACGCTGATCACCGGCGCGCTCGCCGCACTGATCGCGGGCCTGCTTCCGGTGACGATCCTCGGTGAGCTCGTCTCGATCGGCACGCTGCTCGCGTTCACGACGGTCTGCATCGGCGTGCTGGTGCTGCGCTACACGCGGCCGGACCTCGTGCGTCCGTTCCGGACGCCGGCGCCGTGGATCGTCTGCACCGGCGGCGCGCTGATCTGCGCGGGCATGATGGTTTCGCTGCCGCCCGACACGTGGCTGCGGCTCGCGATCTGGACGGTGATCGGCTTCGCGATCTATTTCTTCTACGGCTTTCGCAACAGCGAGCTGCGGAAGAGCGGCCGCTGACGCCGGTCGACCGACTGCAGCCGGGCCCCGGCGCCTCGACCGCGCACGCCCGGTCACTCCGCGGTGGTTGCGCTGCGCGCGGCCTCGCGCCGCGTGACCCAGACCGACGCGATGATGCCGCCCACGAGCGTCGCGAGGATGATCGCGAGCGAGATGTGGTTCGGCACGTGGTAGTGACCCACGAGCAGCATCTTCATGCCGACGAACGCCAGGATCAGCACCAGGCTGTAGCGCAGGTAGCGGAACATCGCCATGAGTCCCGCGACGGCGAAATACAGCGAGCGCAACCCGAGGATCGCGAACGCGTTCGAGGTGAAGACCAGGAACGGGTCACGCGTTACGGCCAGGATCGCGGGGATCGAGTCGACGGCGAACACGACGTCCGTGAGCTCGACCATTACCAGCGCCACGAACAGCGGCGTGGCGTACAGCTTGTCCTCGCGCCGCACGAAGAACCGTGCACGCTCGTATTCGTGAGTGACGGGAACGAACCGCCGCACCAGCCGCGCGGGAAAACTGTTCTCGATGTCGGGCACGTCCTCGCCGTTGCGCAGCATCCGCAGCGCCGAGACGATCAGGATCGCGCCGAACACGTAGAACATCCAGTCGAAGTGGTGCAGCAGCGTCGTGCCCGCGGCGATCATCATGCCGCGCAGCACGATAGCGCCGACGATGCCCCAGAACAGCACCCGGTACTGGTAGTGGCTCGGGATCTTCAGGTAGCTGAAGATCACCGCGATCACGAAGATGTTGTCGACCGACAGCGACCACTCGAGCACGTAACCGGTGATGAACTGCAGCACCGCATCGCGGCCGACGTCGCCCGCCTCGCCGACGCCGGGGCCCGGCGTGAAGCCGAGCCAGCGATACTCGTAGAGGCCGTAGACGACGATCGTGAACGACATCGCGACGGTAATCCAGACCGTGGTCCAGAACAGGGCCTGCTTGACCGAGAGGGTCGCCGACTCGCGGTGCAGCACGCTCAGGTCGAGGATCAGCAACCCGAGGAACAGCGCGAGAAAACCCGCCCAGATGAGTTCGACCACGCGCGGTACCGTCTATGCCCGGTGAGTGCGCCGCGGCGCCGTCAGGGCAGCTCGTCGACCGCGTCGGTCTCTTTCTTGACCGGCAGCAGGTCGCGTGCAGTCAGCTTGAGGTCGAGCGCGATCGAGCTGGCGATGTAG
>DASUYI010000269.1:0-4261 GCA_036377475.1 Steroidobacteraceae bacterium
GCGCACCGGGCGCTCGGTGGCGCGACCTGCGGCGTTCGTGCCGGTCGGCTGAGGCTCGGCTGGCGCGAGGCCGAGCACGACCTGGGGCCGGTCGATGACATGCCGCTGACCGTCGGCGGCACGGCCAGGTACAACGTCGCCAACCTCGCCGGCGCTGCGCTCACCTCGGCCGCGCTGGGCATTGCGCCCGCGACGATCCGGGCGATCTACGCACGGTTCGCGCGTGACCCGGCGGACAACGCGGGCCGCCTGATGCGGTTCGACGTGGGCGGCGCGCGGTTCGTCGTCGACTACGCGCACAACCCCGACGGGTTGCGCGGCGTGCTGCACGTGGCGCAGCAACTGCGCGGGCCCGGCGGACGGTTGATCATGCTGCTCGGGCATGCGGGCAACCGGCGCGACGAGGACATCGCCGAACTCGCGGCGGTGGCGGCGACGCACGGCCCGGACCTGGTGGTGGTCAAGGAGGACGAGGGCCACCTGCGCGGGCGCCAACCCGGCGAAGTGCCCGAGATTCTGCGGCGTGCGCTGCTGGCGTCGGGGCTGCCGGAAACGGCCGTGGTCGTGCCGATGTCGGAACGTGCTGCGGCCTCGTACGCGATCGAAGCCGCCCGGCCGGGCGATGCAGTGGCGCTGCTCATGCATTCATCGTCGGCCCGGGACGCCGTGCTCTCCCTCCTGCGCGGGCGTACGGGCAGCTGAGCCCCCGGTTCGTGGCCGTGCGCCGCCGATCCGTGTCAACGCAAGGCAGGCAGTGCCGTTCTTGCCCGTGTCATCACGGAGGTTTCATGAAGCACAGAATCGTCACGGTCGGCCTGGTCGCGTTCACGTTGACCGCCAGCATGTCCCCGGCAGCACGGTCCCACGACCGTGGTTGGGATCCGGCGCGCGCCGAGCAGCGCATGGAGGAAGTGGCGCAACGCCTCGAGCTGACGGAGGAGCAGAAACTGCAACTGCGGCCCATCGTCGAGGAGCACGTCGCCAAGGCAAAGACTGTTCGCGACAAATACCCCGCAGAAACTTCCCGGGCCCAGAAGCGGGAAATGTTCCAGGAGCTGCACTCGGTACGCGAGGCGTACGACGCGAAGGTGCGCGACGTGCTGAACGAAGAGCAGCGGAAGGAATGGGAACGCATGCGTAGCGAACGACGTGAACGCATGCGCGAACACAGGAAGGAAACGCCCCGGGAGTCGCCCTGAACGACGGAATCGGCCCGGACGTCGGCCGCCTGGGCCGCATTCACCGTCGACCGCGCGGCCCCCCGAGGTCGGCCACCAGCGTGCGGAAATCGCGCGCGATCACCGCGGCATCGTGCGGCGCGCCCGTGGTGGCGACGAGACGTCCGTCGGGCCCGATCAGGAACAGTCCCGAGGAGTGATCCATCGTGTAACTGCCGTCCGGCAGCGACACCCGGGCATAGGCGGCGCCGAGCGCGCTGACCAGACGGGCCAGTTCCGCATCGTTGCCCGTGACCGCGTGAATGTCCGGGTCGAAATGTCGCACGTAGGGCGCGAGCCGCGCCGGGTCGTCGCGTGCCGGATCGACGCTCACGAGCAGCACGCCGGGCTGCAAGTCGACGGGCAGGCCGCGCAATGCGCGCCGTACCGACGCAAGTGTCACGAGCGTCGTCGGACAGATGTCCGGACAGGACGCGTAGCCGAAGAAGACGTACGTGTATCGGCCGTGCAACCGGCCCACGTCGAACGGCGCGCCCGTCTCGTCGACGAGCGCGACGTCCGGCAACGGCGGCGCCTCGGGCAGACGCACCGCGCGCTCGAGCGGCGGCATCCGCGGGCTCTCGACCATCATGGCCCGTGCCGCGAGCAGGCCCCCGACGAATGCGACCGTGGCGAACAACAGGATGCGCGACCACTGCGGCTTCATGGCTGCAGGCCTCCCTCCGGGTCGAGTCCGGCGACGAACCGGTGCAGTTGTGCGTCGTGTGTGCGGAAGTGGACCGCGAACCAGTCCGAGAGCCGGGTGCCGAACTCCGTCTCGGGCGGCGCGTGGCCGTCGGCCACCGCGTCCATGATGTCGCGGAGGTTGTCGAGCAGCCGTTCGTGGTCGGCCTTGTGCGCCGGTAGCGACGCATAGTTGCGCGCACGCATGTCCTTTTCCTCGAGGGCGAAGTGCGCCGTGATCGCCGCGTAGATTTCACCGAGCGCCGCTTCGACGGTGTCCGCACCCACGCCGTGGGCATGCGCAGCGTTGATCAGGGCGATCAGCTCGCGGTGCTCGTGGTCGACCTCCTCGATGCCGATCCGGAACTCGTCACGCCATTCGAGCAACGTCATCGCGGCGCGCCCCCCTTCGACCTGGCCTTCCTGGCGTGCCCGAACACGAAGCCGCCGGCGTTCGCATCGAACTCGACCACGAAGTTCTGGCCGGCGGCGAGCGTGACCTGGCGCGACGCGACGTAGCGGTAGCGGCGCTCGTCGCCGTCGTCGCGCAACCGCAGGTCCAGGCGGTGGGTGCCCGCCGGCAGCACCAGTGGCACGTACGCCGACGACGGCCCGTCGTTCCACAAGCCGGCGGGCTCGTGTGTACCTGCGTAACGCGGCCGGCCGTCGACGTCGAGTTCGAGACGCACCGGCCAACGGCCGCGCTCGCACGTCGTCGCCGATCGTTCGGCGAATGGCAGGTCGGCGAGTTCCTGTGCCGTGTGGCGCCGGCACGGCTTGAGCGGCGCACCCGCGTGGCTGAAGGCGAGCTTGAGCACCGCGACGTCGCCGGGCAAGGACGTGTAGGCGGGCTGCGTCGCGAAATACCCGAGCGCCGCGACGAAGGCCGCGTAGCACCCCACCTGCAACGCGATGCGCCAGGGACTGGGACGACGTGCGAACGCGGACGTGGGCGTGTCGCCGACCTTGGGTGGCGACTCCGTCCCGGCCACAGTCGCCGGATGACGCAGGCGTTCGCGGAATCGAGCGAGCGCCGACGCGACGGATTGCTTGCGCGACGCGTTGGCCCAATGCAATGCGATGCTGGACTTCGGCACCCGGTCGCGCAGGCGCGGATCGCGCCCGCCGGCGATGCGGTGCTCCGTCCAGCGGTCGCCGAGCCGCTCGTAACAGTCGTGCGCGGCGCAGCCGGACAAGAACACGCCTTCCGCGAGACGGCGGGAAAGGATCCAGTCGATGAACGGCGGCGGCACCTGGCCGACACACGGCAGCCCGACGACGGCGGTGGCCGCGTCGGCGAGCGCCGCGTCGGTCGCGTCGTGCGCGCAGTGGAACACCACGATCCGCCCGGGCCCTTCGAGGCGAGTCGTCGCCGCGGTCACTTCGTCGCGCAATCCGGCGAGTTGCCGGTCGGGCAGCTCGATCCCCGCGACGAGCGCGCTCGCGCGGCGGAACGGCGTCGCGGTCGGACACGCCCCGACGCAAATGCCACAGCTCATGCAGAGGTCCGCATCGACCTCCGCCTGCTGCTCGTATGGCAGCCCGTCGGTGCGCGGCACCATCGTGATCGCACCGAACGGACAGTCGGCAAAGCAGCGTGCGCAGCCGTTGCAGTTGGCCAGATCGACGCGAGCCGGCGCCCCTTTGCGCAGCGGCGGCAACCAGGGCAGTGCCGCCAGCAGGAGGCTGCCGCCGATCAGCAGTGCCCAGAGCGTGGCGCCCCCCAGGTACGGCAACAACCGGTACACGGCGAGATAGAACCAGTCGAAGCCGAGCCGTGCCGGGACGCTGTCGAGGTCGGCGGGCGGCTGGCTCACCGCGGGCCACGCCAGCGAGAGCAGCACCAGCGCGGCGAGCGTGCCGACCGCAAGGCCACGCGGCGGATTCACGCGCGCGTGCGCGTGTCGCTGGATGTGGATCCACATGGCGAGCAGCATCATCAGCGGCACCGCGATGTGCATGTAGACCATCAGCGTGAAAAAGCGGCCGCTCAACGTCTGCTCGTCGAGGAAATTGCGCGCGATGGGTTCGGCGAAGATGCCGAGGGCGTCGAGCCACTGTGTCGTCTCGACGGCGACGAACTGGGCCAGCCGGTCCCAGACCAGCCAGTAGCCCGTGATGCCGCTCACGTAGAGAAACCAGAGCAGCGGTACCCCCGTGAGCCAGGGGAACCAGCGGTTGCCACGCATGCGGTCCATCGCGAACTCGCGCACCGCATGCACCAGCACCACCACGACCAGCGCGTCGGACGCATAGCGGTGCAGGCTGCGCATGATCCCGCCGGCGTACGGCTGCACGCGGCCCATGCGCTCCAGCGATTGCCAGGCCTGCGTGACGCCGGTGTCGAAGAACACGTAGAC
>DASUYI010000270.1:0-2447 GCA_036377475.1 Steroidobacteraceae bacterium
CTGCTGCTGCTCGCGTTCTCGTGGCACGGACTCACGAGTGCGTGGCCCGTGTTCGCCGCGATGACGCTGTTCGGGGTCGCGCGAGCCTTCGCGATGCCGGCCAGCCAGGCGCTGCTGCCCAACCTGGTCGAGCGCGAACACTTCGGCTCGGCCGTGGCGTTCAACACGTCGGTCTGGCAGGTCACGACGATCGCGGGGCCTGCGCTCGGCGGCGTGCTCTACCTCGCGGGCGCCAGCGTCGTGTACGGCGCCGTCGCCGTGATGATCGCGATCACCGTGCTGGCGATGGCGACGCTGCGGCGCGGCGGCAATGCCTCGCAGGCCGCGAGCACCGACTCGGCGATGGACCTGCACGCGCTGTTCGAGGGCTTGCGCTTCGTGGGCCGGCGCCGTCCGTTGCTGGGCGCCATCTCGCTCGACTTGTTCGCGGTGCTGTTCGGCGGCGCCACGGCGCTGCTGCCCGTGTTCGCCGCCGACGTGCTGCACGTCGGGCCGACCGGGCTCGGCTGGTTGCGCGCGGCGCCCGGCGTCGGTGCGGCCGTGACGGGACTCGTGCTGAGCGCGCACCCGGTCACGCGCAACGTCGGGCGCTGGATGTTCGGCGGCGTGATCGTCTTCGGCCTGGCGACGCTCGTGTTCGGCCTGTCGACGACCTTCTGGGTCTCGCTCGTGGCGCTCGTCGTGCTCGGCGCGGGCGACATGGTCAGCGTCTACATCCGGCACCTGCTCGTGCAGCTCGAGACGCCCGACGCCATCCGCGGTCGCGTCAGCGCCGTGAACGGGGTGTTCATCGGTGCTTCCAACGAACTCGGCGAGTTCGAGAGCGGCGTCGTCGCGGCCTGGATCGGCGTCGTGCCTGCCGTCGTGGTCGGCGGCGCGGCCACACTGCTCGTCGCGGTGGCGTGGATGCGGCTCTTCCCTGAACTGCGGCGCATGCAGCGTTTTCCGGATCAGACGTGACAACTGTATATTCATACAGTAGTCTTCGTGCATGCGTCGCGCGGACCGCATACAGGTCGAGAAGGGCCGGGGTGCCGTCACGAATCCGGCGGGCCGCTTCGAGTCCACCACGCTCGAACCGGCGGACGACGGCTGGGGCAGCCTCGAGGAGCCACTGCGACATCCGCAGACGCAGCTGATCGCCGAATTCCCGAAGCACGCGATCGTCCACAACCGCTCGCCCGACGTCTCGTTCGACCAGTCGCTGAATCCGTACCAGGGGTGCGAGCACGGTTGCATCTACTGTTATGCGCGCCCCGCACACGCCTACCTGAACCTCAGCCCGGGCCTCGATTTCGAGACGCGCATCTTCCACAAACCGAATCTCGCCACATTGCTGGCGCGCGACCTCGCCGCGCCGGGGTACCGATGCCGCGTGCTGCACATCGGCGGCAACACCGACCCGTACCAGCCCGCCGAGCGTGCGTTGCGTTCGACGCGCGCCGTGCTGGAACTGATGCTCGAGCGCCGCCACCCGGTCTCGGTGATCACCAAGGGCGCGCTCGTGCTGCGCGACCTCGACCTGCTCGTGCCGCTCGCCGAGCGCCGGCTCGTCAAGGTCTTCGTGAGCCTGACGAGCCTCGACGACTCGATCAAGCGCACGCTCGAGCCGCGCACGGCCTCGCCGCAGGCGCGGCTCCGCGTGTTGCGCACCCTCGCGCAGGCCGGCGTCCCCGCCGGCGCCATGCTCGCGCCCGTGATTCCCGCGATCACCGACCACGAGATCGAACGCATGCTCGAGGCCGTCGCCGACACGGGCGTTCGACGCGCGGGCTGGCTCATGCTGCGGTTGCCGCACGAGGTCGCCGGCCTGTTCGAGGCGTGGCTGCGCGAACACCACCCGCAACGCGCGGACCGGGTGCTGAACCTGATTCGCGGCATGCGGGGCGGCCGGCTCAACGATCCGCGGTTCGTGCACCGCCATCGCGGCGAGGGCCCGTACGCGGCCTTGATCGGCGCGCGTTTCGAAGCGGCCTGCCGGCGGCTCGGGCTCAACGCCTCGCCGCCGATCGAACTCGACACCACGCAGTTCGTGCGCGACCCGGAGGCGCCCCTGCAAGGCGGCCTGTTCGACGGTTCGTGAGGAGCTTTCCACCGGCTTTTCAGCCGAAGACGTTGTCGTATACTCGGGCGGGCCCGGCCCTGGATCCGCCGCATTTTTTCTCCACCGAATGCGCCGCCGGGAGGAGGAAAGCCATGGACGACTCAAACACCGCTCGCCGCACGGCGGCGGTCGCACGCGCGTCCCTGCGCGCAGCGGCCGGCATGGCCGTGCTGGGGGCGCTCGCCACCGGATGCATGACCTCGAAAGTCGACGAGACCCGTCAGGTGGCCTCGTCCATCCAGGCCAACGAATCGATCGTGCTGCTCAAGAAGCCGCAGCTCGAGGGCGTGGGGACCGAGGAGGTGTTCCTCGACTGCATCCAGGAGCGCCTCGGCGGCCAGCT
>DASUYI010000271.1:0-6938 GCA_036377475.1 Steroidobacteraceae bacterium
GTGTCGCCGAAGAACGCGTCGAACGTGACGTGCCGGCGCTGGTCCGGCACGATCAGCTCGTCGGCGATGGGCAGCATGATCTTGTCGAACTTCGCGCGCATCGCGTTCTTGAGCTGCAGGCGCCGGGTGCCCTTCTCGAGCTGCACCTGCTCGTCGTTCGGCAGGTTGATCGCGATGGTCTTGGACCCCGCGTTGCAGTCGCCGGCGTAATAGAGCACGTCGTAGGCGTTGAGGTCGGAGTCCGTGCCCGGCTTCTCGGCCTTGTACGCGTCGGGCACTGGCAACCCGCGCTGCAGCTCGGGCAGCATCGCGGCGTAGCGCGCGAGCCGCCGGCTCCACTCCATGTCCTTGACGAGCACGTAGGCTTCGTACGCGGCCTTGTAGCCGAACAGCCGGTCCTCGTAGGTCTCGATCGGCCCGATCACGAGGTCGATGCGGTTGTTCTTCATGTCGAGCCATGCGCGGTCGCTCGCGCGGTAATCGTCGGTGCGCAACGCCGTGGCGCGGGCCTGCAGGTAGGCCTTCAATCCCGCGTCCTCGGCGAGAGCGGCAGCCTGCTCGACCAGTGCGGCGGCGCGCGTCACGCCGTCCCTGTACTCCTCGTGATACGGCACGACCCGCAGGGCGCCCTTGCTGTCGCGACGCAGCACGGTGTATTCGCTGCGGGCGTCCGGCAGGTTCGCCTGCTCGAATTCCTGCTTGGTCATGTCGGCCGGGTAGAACTGGGCGCCGAGCGGTTTCGGCCCGACGCCCGGCACGAACGGCGCATGCTCCGCGAGCCGGTCCCAGGGCCCATAGTTGATCTTCGCAAAGGACTGCAGGCTGGGTTCCTTCGCCAGGCCCGCGAGCAGTGCGTCGCGGTCCCCGTAGGCCTGGCGCCAGAACAGGTCGTCCATGACGATGCTGGCGTCGATGAAGAGGCTCAGCATGCGTCGCTCGTTCCCGCTGAGTCCCTTGAGATCGGCGGTCAGCGTGAACGGTGCGTAGATTTCCGGCCGGGCCGGCACGACGCCGGCGTCCCTGCCCTGCTGCTGCATCTTCCCCTCGTCGGCGCTCGCGGCGCCCGCCAGTACCGTCGCTGCGGTCGCGATGCCGGCGAGCACCGCACTTCGAGTCGTCATGGTCGATCGTCTCCTGATGGTCACTTGCGGCCGAACAGCGCCTCGAGCTCGGCACGCGCCTTGTCTGCGGCGCTCATGGCTTCGGGCCGGTACGCCGCGGGGGTGGGCTTGAAATAATCGCAGAAATTGGCGCGCTGCTTGTCCTTGACTTCGTCGGCGATCGTCTCGCGACAGTGCTTCGCCTTGCTGGTGTCGTAGAACTCGCACATGCGACAGACGTGGAGCTCCGCGCCGCAGGCGCGGCATTCCTCGAGCCGCCGCAGCGGCAATGTGTAGTCGGCGAGCGAAGCGCCGCACTTCCAGCATTTCAATCCGTGGTCCACGGCCGCCGCGCTCCGCTCAGGGTTTCACTGTCGGCGTGGCAGCCGCAGCGGCCACGCGCTGCAACGTCATGCGTGCGTAGGTGGGATCGGCCTCGCCCTTGCGGAACTGCCATTCCACGCGCAACCGGCCGGGATCGACCGACTGGATGCGCACGCCATGGGCGTGCTGGTCGGTCGCCGGGTCGAACCCGCTGCCGCCGGCGAAATCCATGACGATGTCGGTCGGCTTCGCGTTCGGCGCGAGCTTGAATCCGGGCTGGTTGCCGAGCGAACAGTAGTGTGTCGCCAGCAGGCGGCCCATCGCCAGGTAGTAGACCGTGGTCATCTCGTGAGGCTCGCCCGCGAACACGCGCTCGAGCACGGCCGTGCCGTTCGACGTGACCTGCAGTTCGAGCGCAACCGGCGTGGCCGAGGTGTCGTCGACCTGGCCTTCCCAGCGTCCTGCCAGCGACTTCAGTTGCTCGAACACGGCCCGGTCGAGCGCGGGCTCCGGCGCATCCGCCGCCGCGGGACGTGGTGCGACCACGATGACCGTGGCGAGCGCGAGCAACGGCACGAACCGCGTGACGCGCCGGGCCGGCAGTGACTGCAGCATCGTCGTCCCTTCCCTCGAGGTGAGCGAAACCGTCTAGCTACGCCCGCGAACGGACCCTTGTCAATCCGCGTGGCTGGTCTACGCTGCACGTTCCCCGATCCGAATGTGACAGGCGACCATGGCAATCCGTCCCGTACTGCGCATGGGCCATCGGGTGCTGCAAGAGGTGGCGAACCCGGTCGAGCGCTTCGACACGCGCGAACTGCGTGAACTGGTGCGCGACATGAACGACACCATGCGCTCCCTCGACGGCGCGGGCATCGCTGCGCCGCAGATCGGCGTGTCGCTGCGAGTCGTGATCTTCGAAGTCGCCGCGAACCCGCGATACCCGCAGGCGGAATCCGTGCCTTACACGGTGCTCGTCAATCCCACGCTCGAGCCGATCGGCACCGAGCAGGAAGACGGCTGGGAGGGGTGCCTCTCGGTGCCCGGGCTGCGCGGCCTCGTGCCGCGATATCGGCGCCTGCGTTATCGCGGCTTCGACCTCGGAGGCCAGCCCATCGACCGGACGGTGACGGGGTTCCACGCGCGCGTCGTGCAGCACGAGGTCGATCACCTCGACGGCATCCTGTACCCCATGCGGATCACAGACCTGCGCAACCTGGGCTACGAGGACGTGCTGTTCCCGGGCGCGCGCGACCTGCCGCCGGAGTGACGCGCGTCCTCGCGGTTTCCACCGCGCGTGCCGCGCTTCCCGCAGCGGCGTTGTGCAATTCCCCGTATACACCGGTCGTCACGCGGGGCCGATGCTTGCGGCGCGTCCTCTCGAGGAGCAGTGACCATGACGACCACGGCCATCGAAAGACTCGACAGCATCGACAGCCGCCAGGTGGAATTCCTGCGCCGGCAAATGCTCGACCGTGCGCGGCAACTGCGCGAGGAAATCCGCCAGACGCTGCTCAAGAGCGACTCGGAGCACTACCTGCAGATCGCCGACGCGGTGCGCGACCTCGAGGACGAGTCGTTCGCCGACCTGATCGTGGACCTCAGCCTCGCGGAGATCGACCGCGACCTCGAGGAGCTGCGCGCGATCGACGTGGCGTTGCTGCGGATCGCCGATGGCACGTACGGATGGTGCGAGGTCTGCGACCGCCCGATCGAATTCCCGCGACTCGAGGCGGCACCGCAGGCCCGGCGTTGCATCGACTGCCAGACGGTCTACGAGCGCACGCATTTCCAGAAGACCGGGAAGACGCTGTAGGAAGCGGTTAGCGGTTAGCGGATAGCGGTTAGTAAAGCCGCGGCTGCGCCGCACGCCGACGAGGTCGGACTCCTAGCTAACCGCTATCCGCTATCCGCTATCCGCTTCCCTAGCTTTCGCGCCACGCGGCGTCGTAGTTCTGACCGCACTGGATGATCCGCTGCAGCACGCTGTCGTAGCCCAACCCTGACGACAACGCGGAGGTCGCGAAATCCTCGGACTGCGCCAGGTTCGGGTTGGCGTTCGCCTCCAGCACGTACACCGACCCGTCCGGCTTCAGGCGCAGGTCGATCCGACCGTAGCCGCTCAGGCTGAGCGCGCGGTAGATGCGTCGCGCGAGCGCGGCGAGCCGCATCGACATGCCTTCCGGCAGGTCGCGGGCCGGACCCGTGTTGATGCCGTGCTTTTCCTGGTACTTGCGGTCCCACTTGACCTTGCGCGTCGCGATCGACATCACCTCCGGCAGCGTGCCGAAGTTGAGCTCCCAGACCGGGAACGTCGTCAGCCGGTCGTTGCCCATGACGCCGATGTAGAGCTCCCGGCCCTCGATGTATTCCTCGACCAGCGCGTCGGAGCTGGTCTGGTCGTGGATGAACTCCACCCGCTCCCTGAGTTTCTGGCCGTCGTAGACGATCGAGGCCTGGGCGATGCCGAGCGAGGCGTCCTCGGTGGCCGACTTCACGAACAGTGGAAACTCGAGCTTGCGCGGCACCGCGTAGCGACGCTTGCGCGGCAGCAGCGCGTGGCGTGCGGTCGGGATCCGGTGATACGCCAGGATCTGCTTCGACAGCACCTTGTCGCGCGAGATCATCATCCCGCGCGGATTGCAGCCCGTGTACGGCAGGCGCATCAGCTCGAGGAACGCGACGACGTAGGTGTCGTACGTGACGATTCCCTGGAACTCCTCGAGCAGGTTGAACGCGATGTCCGGCTTCCAGTCCAGGATCGTCGCGCGCAGCTCCGACAGGTTGTCGCCGAGCCCGAGCACCCTGACGTCGTGCCCCATCGTCCGGAGCGAGGTCGTGACGTCGAACTCCGTCTGCCACTCGTCGATCTCCTGCTGCGTGTAGCCCTCGGTGTTCTCGGGCGGCACCAGCGTTTCGTGCACGAGCACCAGCACGCGCAGGGGCTTGCGGTTCATAGGGCGTAGTTCTCGCGGTCGCGCAGCAGCGTGTCGAGCATGATCCGCTCGAGCATCACGACGAGCTCGCGCTTGGTGTTGCGCTGGCTGTGCTTGAGCCGCAGGTTCATGCGACGGGCGCGCTGGGTCGCGGTGCGGAGGACGTGTTGCACGAGGTACGGGTGCATTCTCGCACGCCGCACCAGCAGGCGCTTGAGCTGCGGCTGCACCTCGCGCAGGAAGCGGCCGGCGTTGGCGCCGCGCGAGTGCGTCTCGGCCGTGCCGAAGACCCGGAGCAGGCGCCGATCGTACGTGCGCGCCGTGTCGATCTCGTAGCGGCGCTGCTTGCGTCGATAGTGCTCGCGCAGCGTGCGCGTGTTCTCGGCGAGCGGCTCGATGACGTCCCGGTTCAGGCAGACTGCGCGGCGGCCTTCGAGGTCGCGCATCGTGCGATCGACGTATTCGAGCTTGGCGAGCGCCGGCCAGCCGGTGTACTGGCTGCGCCAGCGCGAGCGTGGCGCGAGCCACACCGCAAACGTCTCGGCGAAGTCCTCGGTCGGATGACTTTGCGCATACCAGTGGCCGAGGTGCAGGACGAACCGGCGACTGCCGGGCCGCGGGAAATATCGCGAGGGATAGCGGCGCGAGGCCTTGCCGAACGTCTGCCGCCAGGGCTTGCGACGGCGCAGCGCGAACGCGGTGTCGATCGCGTGCCCGGCCTCGTGTCGCAGGATGCGCATGCGCCATTTGCCGTTGCCGCCCTCGACCTCGTGCATGAAACGCCGCTCGAGTCGCTGCAGTCTCGGGTGCGCGAGGTAGAACGGAATCGCAATGCCGGGCGTGCCGTCGGGTGAGAACCACTCCTCCGAGATCCAGACGTGGGGCCGGAACCGGATGCCCTTCTGGCGCAGTTCCTCGTACAACCGGTGCACCGAGTGGTCCAGCCCCGAACTGCGCAGCGAGAGCCGCAGGTCGCAGAGCCGCATGTCGAGCAGTGCCTCGTCGTCGAGCCTCGTCCACGCGGGCTCACGGCGAGGCTTGCGCTTCACGCAATCCCCCGGGCGATGCGGGCGTGTGCGAGCAGGCGCTCGAGCGCTTCGTCGAGTTGCGACGTGCCGGCGAGCCGCGCACGCGCGTCGTCGGGCAACGCGCGGTAGCCGTGCAACGCGCCGAAGAGCGCGCCGACGATCGCGCCATGGGGCGCCACGGGGTCCTTTGCCGCACGCCGGGCCGCCTTGACTGCCGCATCGAAATCCCGCGCGTCCCGCACGATCCGGCGCGACTCGAGCAACACGTGCAGCACGCCGCCAGGCGCGGGCGGGTGATCGATCGAGGCGGCGCACGCCGCGGCGCGCACGTCCGCGCGCAGCGGCTTGACAGCCCACGGTGACCGCTCGAAATCGGGCACGCCCTCGAGCCAGCGCGGCGGCGGCTCGCCCAGCAGGGCGCCCACCAGTATCGCAGCGTACAGCCGGCACGCTTCGAGGATCGACGGGGACTGGTGCGTCGTGCGCGAGCATTCCGCACCGAGCGCGACCGCTGCGGGCGGATCGCTCAGCATGAACGTCGCCGCCGCCAGCACTCGCGGCAGGCTCGTCGGCGACCCGTCGCGCGGATCGTGCGATCCCGCCATCGGTTGCCCACGCCAGAGGTAGGTCGCGAGCGCCTTGGCGACGTCGGGCGTGACGGTCGCTTCGCCGGGCTCGCCGGTCGCGGAGCGATGACCTTCGCGTTGCCAGCGTACGTAGCGTTCGATCTGGTCGCGCGCGTCGCACTTGCCTTTCGCGAGCAGGCTGTCGGCGAGGCACAGGGTCAGTGCCGTGTGCTGCGTCCACGCGAGTCGCGCGTCGGCAGCAGGAGGCTCGCCGTGCGCCGGCACGGCGACGAGCGCATCGCCGAGCGCGAGGCCGTACCACGCGCCACGGAGTCGCTCCGCCGGCGATGCATCGGCAACAATGGCGCTGCGCGCGGCCACCGATGTCGCGCCCGCGCAACCCGTCGCCCAGTCGAGCACGAACTGGACCTGCTCGTCGGTCTCCGGAATGCGCGGCCAGTAGCGTGACTGCGTGGCCTGGGGCCAGCAGCGCGCGAGCTCGGCCAGCGCCTGCTCGCCGCTGTCGCCGCGTCCGCCGAGCCAGCACGCGGCCGCCATGGCGCTGCGACCGATCCCGGCGCGACAGTGCAGGTACACCGTGTGTCCCGATTCGAGCGCCGCGTCGAGCATCGCGAGGATGCGCGCCATGGTCTCGCGGTTCGCGGGCACACCGTGGTCGACGATCGGTTCGCGGAGGTATTCGACGCGTCGGCCGGTCGGCGTCTCGAATGGCAGCAACGCCTCGTACGACGGCGTTTCGTCGGGCTCGGTCAGGTCGATGAAACACGTCACGCCGGCTTCGAGGAAGCGACGCAGCCGGTCCATGGCCTGCGCGCGCGAGCGCGATCCCGGATGCGCGCCCACGAGCAGCCGGCCCGGCAGCAGCCAGTAGCTCTCGTCGACGGGGCGGGGCGGGGCGTCGTCCCCGGCGGGGGCCGTGCTGCGGATCATGCCGTCATGATAATTCACGCGCGCCGGGTGGCG
>DASUYI010000272.1:0-4927 GCA_036377475.1 Steroidobacteraceae bacterium
CTGCCCGGCGGAGTTGCCCGGCGAATGCGGCCGGCTGTTCTTCGAATACCTGCACGCGGCTGCCGCCGCCTCGACCGCCGACAAGCCGGCGTTCGACGGACTCGAGCGTGCCGACGCGCGCCGCCGTCTGCTCGCAGCGCTGCCCCTGGCGTCCGTGCAGACGACCAACGTCGACAACCTGCTGTACGGCGCGAAGGACACGGTCACGCTGCTCTCGGACAGCGGTTCCGCGGAGCGACGCGAGCTCACGCGCGCGTGGGGCGCGGCCCTCGACCAGGTGGGCGCGCCCGCGAACGCGAACAAGCTTTCGGCACCCGAACAACTTTTGCTGGTCCGCGCACGCGTGATGCTCGCCCGGCTCGATGCCGGCGATGCGGCGCCGCTGCCGCCCGCGCTGCTCGACCAGGCGCGCCAGGCCGTCGCGTCCGTCGACGCGAAGACGACCGATGCCTACGCGCGGCAGGCCGCGATCAATGCGGCGGCCAACCTGTACTGGGAGGCGGGGCTGTCCGAAGAAGCCAACACGCTGCTCACGGCCGAGCTCGAACGGTCCAAGTCGCCGTACTACTTCATGCTCGATCTCGCGGAACTCGCCGAGAAGGCCGGACGCAAGCAGGAAGCCGTGCAGTGGCTTGCGCGCGCGTACCAGGGCGCCGAAGGACCCGCGACGCGCTTCCAGTGGGGCTACAACTACCTGGTCGGCATGCTCGAAATGACGCCCGAGGACACGGCGGGCATCGAACGTGCGGGTCTCGCGGTCCTCGGCGAACTCGACGACGCTCCGGACGCGTTCTACCAGCGCACGCGCATGCGTCTCGAGCAACTCGACTCGCAGCTGCTCGAATGGGGCAGGTCAGGCGAGGCCGCGAAGGTCGTCGCTACGCTCCGCACCCGCACGCAGCAGATTTGCGTGAAGCTGCCAGCCGACGATCCCGGCCGGCGCAGTTGCGAGCGTTTCCTCAATCCTGCCGCGAAAGCCACTCGGGCCGCGTGAGCGCGTACTTGACGGCCGCACGCTCGTCGGGGCTGCGGCCGCCGATCACGTCCTGCGGGTACTCGAAGCGGCCACCGAACTTGAGCCCGCACTTCTGCATCACGCGCTGCGAGGCGAGGTTGCGCTCGAGCGTGCGTGCGGACAGCCGCCCCGCGCAGATCGTCTCGAACGCGTGCCGCACCAGTGCAAGACTGCCCTCGGTCGCATAGCCCTGTCCCCAGGCGCTGCGAAACAGGCGGTAGCCGAGCTCGAGGTACTCGGGCTCGATGCGATCGTCGCGCAGGTGGAACCAGCCGATGAAATCGCCGGTGTCGCGCAGCTCGGCGGCGAAATAGCCCAGGCCCGGCTGCCTCGCGTAGATCTCGAACCAGCGCGGCAGGTAGATCTCGACGTAGCTCGCCCGCGGCGTGGCGACGCCGAACGTGATGTAACGCATGACTTCGGGATCGGAGTCGAGCTCGACCAGCCGGTCGACGTCGTCCATCTGGAACTGGCGCAGCCGCAGGCGCCCGGTCTCCAATAAGATGTGCACGTCCCACCCCTCCGTGACCGCGCGATGACCGAGACAGTCTACGATTTCCGCAGTGACAACGTCGGTGGCATCGCGCCCGAGCTGCTCGAGGCAATCGCGGCGGCCAACATGGGCACCGCGGCGCCGTACGGCGACGACGACTTCACGCGCAGCATGACGACGCGCTTCCGGCGGGCGTTCGAGCACGACCGCCTGTCGGTGTTCCCGGTCGCGACCGGCACCGGCGCGAACGGCGTGGCGCTCGCCGGCCTCGCGAACGCGTTCGGCGCGATCTACTGCCACGCAACGTCGCACATCAACGTCTACGAGTGCGGTGCGCCCGAGCATTTCACCGGCGCGAAGCTCGTCGCGCTGCAAGGTGACGATTATAAATTGCATCCGGAACAGCTCGCGGCTTCGCTCGGGCTGGCCGGCCGCGGCAATCCGACGCGCGTGCAGCCGTTCGCGCTCAACGTCACGCAGCCGACGGACTTCGGCACGCTCTACACGGTCGACGAACTGCGGACGCTCTGCGACGTCGCCCACCGCCACGGCCTGCTGGTCCACCTCGACGGCGCGCGGTTCGCCAATGCGCTCGCGGCGCTCGACTGCACGCCCGCGGACATGACGTGGCGCGCCGGGGTCGACGTCGTCTCGTTCGGCGCGACCAAGAACGGCGCGATGAATGCCGAAGCCATCGTCGTGTTCGACGACGCGGCGGCCGCCCGACTGCCCTTCCTCATGAAGCGTGGCGGGCAGGTCCTGTCGAAGGCGCGATTCGTCTCTGCCCAGCTCGACCGGTATCTCGCCGACGAGCGCTGGCTCGAGCGCGCCAGGGCCGCCAACGGCAATGCGCGACGGCTCGCCGAGCGCTTGAGTGCGATCGAGGGCGTCGAGCTCGTGGGTCGTGTGCAGGTGAACATGCTGTTCACGCGCATGCCGCCGGCCGCCGTGGCGGCGCTCGACCGCGGGCCGTTCCACTATTACAAGCTCGGGCTCGAGCAACGGTTCGTCTGCCGGCACGACCAGGAAACGGCCGGCGTGGACGCACTCGTCGCCGCCGTCGCGGGAGCGCTCGCGTGAGCGCCATGCGAAGCGTTCGCACCGCGTGGCTGGCATGCATGCTCGCACTGCTCACGAGTGGCGTCCCCCCACGGCTGTCGGCTGAATCGCTCGAAGCGATCCCGCTGCAGCATCGTCTCGCCGAAGAACTCATCCCGATGCTGGAGCCGCTGTTGCCACTTGGCGCGGCGCTCACCGGCGCGGGCGACGTCCTGCTGGTGCGCGCCGACGCGGCAACGCTGCAGCAGGTTCGTGCGGCGCTCGCGACGCTCGATCGGCCGCCACGGCAACTGTTGATCACGGTCGGGCAGTCGACCGGTCGCAGCGCGCGCGAGGCGGGCGTGCGAGGATCCGCGACGATCGGGTCCGGGGACGTGCAAGTCGGCGTGAACCGGCCGCCGGCCACGGAACCCGGCGCACGGGTCGAAGTGCAGGACCGCCAGGACCGCACCGACATTCGCAACGTGTCGAGCGTCCGCGCGCTCGAGGGTCACGAGGCCTACGTGGCCGTGGGTGAATCGCGGCCGTTCACATCGACATCGACCGCCGGTGACGGCCGTCACGGCCCGGTGTACGGCCAGACGACGCAGCACCGCGAGGTGCAAACCGGCTTTTTTGCGACGCCGCGCGTCAGCGGCGACCGGGTCACGCTCGAGATTTCGCCGACCCAGCAACAGTTCGGCAACGGACCGCGCCCCGCCGCTGTTGCAACGCAAACCTTGACGACCATGGTGACCGGCCGGCTCGGGGAATGGATCGAACTGGGCGGCGTCGACGACTCGCGCCGTGGCGACGCGACCGGCCTCGTCACGTGGGGGACGCGCACGGAATTGACGCAGTACGCCGCATGGGTCAAGGTGGAGGAACTCCGATAAGAGAGCGCGGTGTCGGCAGCCAGGTGCACGCGGGATGTCGCAGAGTTCATCATCGAACGCGGGACCGCAGGACCCGACACTCGCCCGCTTGAGCGTCGCGGTCGTCGGCGCGGGACGCATCGGTGCGGAGCTGATCCGCAACCTGGGCCTGATGGGCATCGGTCGCGTCGAGGTCTTCGAGTCCGACCCCCGCGCCTGCGCCCGGCTGCGCAGCCGGCACACCGTGCACGACGGTGACTTCTGGGACGAACTCACGCTCGCGCGCCTGCGCGAATTCGACTTCGCGGTCTGCACGATCGACGACTGCGCGGCACGCGTGCGCATGAACCAGAAGTGCCTCGTGGCCAACGTGAACTTGCTGCAGGCCTGGACCGAGGACGGCGTCGCGATCGTCGGTGCCTATCCGTTCGGAGCACTCGACGACTGCGCGTGCTTCGAATGCGACGCCGACCGTGCGGCGACGCCGATGCCACTTGCGTTGCTCAGGCTCACCGTCGGCGAATCGCGACCCGACGCCGTCGCGCACGTCGCGACGTGCAGCATCGCGGGTGCGCTCGCCGCGGCGTTGATCGTGCGCATCGCCGCGGGCTCCCATGGCTGCGTCGCGCGACGCGCCTCGCTCGACACGACCTCGGGCGCGGGCAGTTCGGTCGAGTTGTCCCGGGATCCCGACTGCGTACGCTGCCGCGGCCTGTCGCGACCGGTGCCGATCGTGTACACGCGCAACCGCTGGTCCGTGTCGTCGGCCGTGGCGACGTCGAGCCCGGGAACCCTCGAGCAGAACGTCCAGTTGAGCGACGAAATCGACGGCCTGCCGGGACACTCGTTCAGCGTCGGCGAACTGGTCGAGCGCTACGGCGGCGGTCCGATCCCGGCCAAGTTCGCGTTGACGGCGGTCGAGGGTCGCGTCGTCTGCCTCGACTTCGAGGACTTCACGCGTGATGCGGCCGAGTCGAGCACGTCGCGCGTGACGGCGAACCGCCGACCGTAGATCCGATCGCTCAGGGTGCAGGCGCGGGCGGTCCGGGCCGTGCCTCGACAGCCGACGACGGTGGCATCGACGGCGGCGGCCCGATCACCTCGAAGCCCGTCGCGAAGTAGTCGGTCTCGCCGAAGCAGTCGGTCGGCAGGCCGCGGTGTTCCTCGTAGTGGATGCGCACCTGCTGCCCGACCGCCGCGCGCAGCGGCTGCAGGACCGCCTCGTCGCGCGCGCTGAAATGCCAGATCTGCGGCGCGACGCCGCCGACCACGTACAGCGCGAGTTCGCCTTCGTAGGTCTTGCAGATCCAGCCGCGTTTGGAGAACTTCTGCAGCACGCCCGCGCGCTCGCCTTCGGAGTAACTGAACCAGAGCATGAACGCGGTGTAGAGCGCGACCAGCACGACGGCGCCGGCGAGGCCGCCCCACAGGTAGGCCCTGAAACCGCGACGTTCCGGTCGTGCGGATGATGGCGGGGCTCCGGCGGGCGAAACTGGCGTCTGGTTC
>DASUYI010000273.1:0-2565 GCA_036377475.1 Steroidobacteraceae bacterium
CTGCCCGTCGCGCGATCGCGCGACGTCGCGACCGACATCGACGTCGAACGGTACGCGCGACAGCTCACGTTGCCGGAGGTCGGGCTCGAGGGGCAACGTCGACTGCGCGACTCCCGGGTGCTGCTGGTCGGCGCCGGCGGACTCGGATCACCGGCCGCGCTGTATCTCGCGGCGGCGGGCGTGGGCCACCTCACGCTCGTCGACGACGACCGCGTCGAGCGCGGCAACCTGCACCGACAGGTGCTGCACGGCGACGCCGACACCGGTCGACTGAAGATCGATTCGGGCGCGGCGACCTTGCAGGCCCTGAACCCCACGGTCGAGGTGATGCGGGTCGAGCGGCGACTCACCGCCGCAAACGCGCGCACGCTGCTGGAGGGCGCGCACGTCGTGATCGACGGCGCAGACAACTTCGCGACGCGGTATGCCGTCAACGACGCGTGCATCGCCCTGGGCATTCCCGACGTGCACGGCTCGGTGTTCCGTTTCGAAGGACAGGTCACGGTCCTGTGGCCCGCCGCACCCGGCGGGGGACCGTGCTATCGCTGTCTCTACCCGGAAGCGCCGCCGCCCGAACTGGCGCCGTCGTGCGGCGAGGCAGGCGTGCTCGGCGTCGTGCCCGGCGTGATCGGGCTGCTGCAGGCCGCGGAAACGCTGAAGCTGCTGCTCGGCGTCGGATCGCCACTGGTCGGGCGCATGCTGCAGTACGACGCGTTGCGCGGCAGCTTCGACGAGTTCGACGTCGCGCGGGCGCCGGCCTGCCAGGCCTGCGGTCGCTGATCGCTGGGCGCCCGTCCGTAGCGCCCACGGGCCGCGGACGAAAACACGTAGTGCGTGGCCGACCCTCGATCTACAGGATAGGCGGCTTCGATCCAAGGGTCCGCGTCCCGGGCGATGGCCGCCACGGGTGCGATCGCCACCGCGTGTCCGTCCAGTCCTGCTACGAACGCAAACTGATGTCCGCCGCCGACGCCGTGCACCTCGTGCGCGACGGCGAACAGGTCATCGTCCCGACCGGCGCCGGTGAGCCGCCCGCGCTGCTCGCGGCGCTGTCCGAGTGTCGTCGCGACTTTCGCGGCGTGACGGTCGCGCAGCTGCTGCCGCTGCGCCACCACGACTATTTCGACGCGGACACCGTCGAGCACGTGCGGCACCTCTCGCTGTTCTACGGCGGCCCGTCGCGCGCGGGCGGGCAGCAGGGCTGGATCGATTTCGTGCCGAACAGCTTCTCGGACATGCCGCTGCTGATCGAACGCGGCTATCTCGCCGCCGACGTCGTGTTCGCCCTGGCGTCGCCGATGGACGCCGACGGCAACTTCGCCCTGAGCCTCGCAACCGACTACACGCTGGCCGCGGTCGCCCGCGCCCGCTGCGTCGTGCTCGAGGTCAACCCGAACGTGCCCTACACCTTCGGCAACTGCCACGTGCACGTCTCACGGGTCACGGCAGTGGTCGAGAGCCACCTGCCGGTCGCCGAAGTCGCGTTGCCGAAATTCGGGCCGGTGCAGGAAGCGATCGGTCGCCACGTCGCGGAGCGGGTCGACGACGGCTCGACGCTGCAGATCGGCTACGGCAGCATTCCCGACGCCGTGGTCATGCAGCTCGCGGACAAGCGCGACCTCGGCATCCACACCGAGATGCTGGGGGACGGCATCCTGCGACTGGTGGAGGCCGGGGCCGTCACCAACCGGCGCAAGAACTACCTGATCGGCCGGATGATCGCGACGTTCGCGCTCGGCTCGTCGCGGCTTTATCGTTTCATGGACCGTCACCCGGAGCTCGAGATGCATCCGGCGGACTTCACGAACGATCCCGCGGTTGCGGGCCGCAACGACCACCTCGTGTCGATCAACGGCACGTTGCAGGTCGACCTGCTCGGTCAATGCGGGTCCGAGAGCCTTGGCCCGCTGCCGTACTCGGGCACCGGCGGGCAGGCGGACTTCGTGCGCGCCGCCAATCGATCGCGCGGCGGCAAGTCGTTCATCGTGCTGCCGTCGACGGCGAAGGACGGCAGCGTGTCGCGCATCGTCGCGACGCTGGCCCACGGCACGCACGTCTCAACCAGCAAGAACGACGTCAACTTCGTCGTGACCGAGTACGGCGTGGCACAGCTGCGGGGCAGGTCCGCGCGACAGCGCGCGCAGGCCCTGGTCGCGATCGCACACCCGGATTTTCGCGAGGAACTCGCCCGCCAGGCGCGCGACCTGCATCTGCTGTAGCGCTCAACGCGCAAGCTCGCGCAGCATCGCTTCCCAGATGTCGATCTGGTCGTGGGAGGCCTTCGCGCCGATCCGCTCGTTCAACCCGTGCGCGCCGAGCGGCTCGCCCAGGTAGCCCCACAGGCCGCCGACGCCATAGGTGGGGATGCCGGCTGCGCGAATGTATATCGCGTCGGTGGCCCCGGCCGACATGCTCGGCACGACCGGCGCGTCGGGGAACTTTCGGGCGATCGCACTGCGGTAAGCGGTCATGACGGCCTCGCGCACCGGGCTGGATTCGGCCCATTGACCGCCGTCGGCGAGTTCGACCTCGACCTCCTTGCCCGCGATCGACCCCAGTTCCTCG
>DASUYI010000274.1:0-2535 GCA_036377475.1 Steroidobacteraceae bacterium
CTCGATGCGCTGTATGCGACGCTGAAGCGTGCGCAGCCGTACACCGGGCTGGCGCGCGCCGACTTCGACGCGGTCGTGCGGATGCTCGCCGAGGGTTACAGCACCCGGCGCGGCCGCCGCGGCGCGTACCTGCACTACGACGCCGTCAACCGCATGCTGCGCGCGCGCCGCGGCGCGCGCTTGGCGGCGGTGACCAACGCCGGCGTGATTCCCGATCAGTTCGACTACGACGTGGTGCTGCTGCCCGAGGAGCACCGCGTCGGCACGCTGAACGAAGATTTCGCGTTCGAGAGCCTGCCGGGCGACATCTTCCAGCTCGGCAACACGTCGTACCGCATCCTGCGCGTCGAAGCCGGCCGCGTGCGGGTCGAGGACGCGCGCGGCCAGCCGCCGAGCATTCCGTTCTGGCTGGGCGAGGCGCCCGGGCGCACCGAGGAACTGTCGCGGGCCGTCAGTCGGCTGCGCACGGAGGTCGCGCGGCGGCTCGGTGCCCGCGAGGGCGAGCGCGGGGCGATGGACTGGCTGATCGAGACGGTCGGCCACGACGAGTTCGCTGCGATGCAACTCGTCGCCTATCTCGCGGCCGCCAGGGCGGCGCTCGGCACGCTGCCCACGCACGACGAGATCGTGCTGGAGCGCTTCTTCGACGAGGCCGGCGGCATGCAGCTGGTCGTGCATTCGCCGTACGGAAGCCGCATCAACCGGGCGTGGGGCCTCGCGCTGCGCAAGCGCTTCTGCCGCAAGTTCAATTTCGAGTTGCAGGCCGCGGCGACCGAGGACTGCATCGTGCTGTCGCTGACCACGGCACACAGCTTCGAACTCGGCGAGGTCGCGCGCTACCTGCACTCGAACAGCGCACGCGAGATCCTGGTCCAGGCCCTGCTGGCGGCGCCCATGTTCACGACACGCTGGCGCTGGACGGCGAGCGTCGCGCTCGCGTTGCCACGCTTTCGGGGCGGCAAGAAGGTGCCGCCCCAGATCGCACGCATGAACGCCGAGGACCTGCTCGCTTCCGTCTTCCCCGAGCAGGTCGGGTGCGCGGAAAACCTGCCGGGTGACATCCCGGTGCCGGACCATCCGCTGGTGCGACAGACGCTGCGCGATTGCCTCGAGGAAGCGATGGACGTCGAGGGTTTCGAGTCGCTGCTGCGCGCGCTCGAGTCGGGTGCGGTCCGCGTCGTCACGCGAGATCTCACGGAACCGTCGCCGATGGCGCAGGAAGTGCTCTCGGCGCGTCCGTACGCGTACCTCGACGACGCTCCGCTCGAGGAGCGGCGTACGCAGGCCGTAATGAGCCGGCGCTGGCTGGACCCGGAGGAGGCCGCTGACCTCGGCCGGCTGGACGCCGCGGCGATCGCACGCGTGCGCGAGGAGGCGTGGCCTGAGGCTGCGACGCCCGACGAACTTCACGACGCACTGATGTGGCTCGGCTGCCTGACCGGCGAGGAGGTCGCGTCCGGGGTGGATTGGACGGCCCTGGTGGAGCAATTGCTGGCCGACGGGCGCGTCGTCGCGTGGACGGGCGGGTCGACGCACCGCATTCAACCACCTGGCAGCGACGACGTGCGCTGGATCGCCGTCGAGCGTGTACCGCTGTGGCGTGCGCTCCATCCGGACTGGCGTGGCGTGGACATCGACGTGCCGTCACAGCATGACCGGCCGTGGGAACGCGAAGAGGCGTGCGTCGAGATCGTGCGAGGGCGACTGCAGGGCAGCGGCCCCACGACGGCCCCGGTGCTGGCAGCGGCGATGCAAGTGCCGGCCGAGGACGTCGACGCGGCATTGCTGGCCCTCGAAGCCGAAGGGTTCGCCTTGCGAGGCGTCTTTGAGACGGGGGCCGCAAGCGACGCGACGCAGTGGTGCGAGCGCCGCCTGCTCGCGCGCATCCATCGCTACACGGTCAAGCGGTTGCGGTCGGAAATCGAGCCGGTGCCTGCGCGGGACTTCGTTCGATTCCTGTTCGACTGGCACGGCGTGACCGGGGAGACGCGACGGCAGGGCCCGGACGCCGTGCCCGCGGTGTTGAACCAGCTGGCCGGCTTCGACGTTCCGGCAGGCGCCTGGGAAACGGAGGTCCTGCCGACTCGAATCGAGGGCTACGAGCCCGAATGGCTCGACGAACACTGCGTGGCGGGCCGCTACCTGTGGACGCGGCTCGCACCTCGTGCCGTCAACACGGAGCGCAGTGCGGCGCCGGTTCGCGCCACGCCGGTCGTGTTGCTGCCGCGTCGCGACGCCCGCCTGTGGTTCTCGCTGGTGCAACCGGCCGATCCGCGCAACGGCAGCGCCACGGCACGCGCCGTCGCCGAGTTCGTCCACGACCACGGCGCAGCGTTCTTCGACGAAATCGTCGAAGGCACGCGCCTGCTGGCCACGCAGGTCGAAACCGCCCTCGCGGAACTGGTGGCGCTCGGCCTCGTCAACGCGGACAGCTTTGCGGGCCTGCGCGTACTGCTGCTGCCGGTCGACCGACGTCGCCGGGCCGGCGGCGTGCGGCGGCCGCGCAGTCGCGTGGCCTTGTTCGGCATGGAGGAT
>DASUYI010000275.1:0-4055 GCA_036377475.1 Steroidobacteraceae bacterium
GCGGATGGAATTCGACTCGCGGATGGCCGTCTTGCCCTCGGTGGTGTTGACGATCATGGCGAATTCGTCGTTCTTGATCATGTCGACGATGTGCGGTCGGCCCTCGCGCACCTTGTTCGCGCGCCGGCAAGTCACGCCAGCGGCTTCGAGCTCGGCCGCGGTGCCATGCGTGGCCACGATCTCGAAGCCCCGCTCGATCAAGTGTTTCGCGAGCTCGACGGCGCCCGGCTTGTCGCGGTTACGCACCGAAAGCAGACAAACCCCGCGCGTCGGCAGCACCACGCCCGAGGCCGTCTGGGCCTTGGCGTAGGCCTCGCCGAAGCTGTGCCCGGTGCCCATCACCTCGCCCGTCGATTTCATCTCCGGGCCGAGAATCGGATCGGCGTCGGGAAACCTGGCAAACGGGAACACTGCTTCCTTCACGGAGAAGAACTTCGGCACCCGCTCGCGCTGCAAGCCGAGCTGCGCCAGCGTCTTGCCCATCATCACACGCGCGCCGACCTTGGCGAGCGGCACGCCGGTGGCCTTCGACACGAAGGGCGCGGTGCGCGAGGCCCGCGGGTTGACCTCCAGTACGTAGACGACGCCGCCCTGGATCGCGAACTGCACATTCATGAGCCCGATCACGTTGAGCGCCAGCGCGAGCCTGCGGGTCTGATCTCGGATCTGGGTCTGCAGCGCGGCACTCAGGCTGTTCGGCGGCAGCGAGCAGCCGGAGTCGCCGGAGTGCACGCCCGCCTGCTCGACGTGCTCCATGATGCCGCCGATGTACACGTCCTTGCCGTCGCAGACGGCGTCCACATCCACCTCGATGGCAAGGTCGAGGAAGCGGTCGAGCAGCACGGGGCTGTCGTTCGAGACGCGCACCGCCGCGGTCGTATAGGCGCGCAGGTCGTCCTCGTTGAAGACGATCTCCATCGCCCGCCCGCCGAGCACGTAGGACGGTCGCACGACCAGCGGATAACCCACCTCCGCGGCCATCCGCACTGCTTCTTCCTCGTTGCGCGCCGTACGGTTCGGCGGCTGCTTGAGCTGCAGTCGGTCGACCAGCTTCTGGAAGCGCTCGCGGTCCTCCGCCACGTCGATCGAGTCCGGCGTCGTGCCCACGATCGGCACGCCGGCTGCGCCGAGCGACGTGGCGAGCTTGAGCGGCGTCTGCCCGCCGTACTGCACGATCACGCCAAAGGGCTTCTCGACGTGCAGGATCTCCGTGACGTCCTCGAAGGTCAGCGGCTCGAAGTACAACCGGTCCGAGGTGTCGTAGTCGGTGGACACGGTCTCCGGGTTGCAGTTGACCATGATGGTCTCGAACCCGTCCTCGCGCAGCGCGAGCGCCGCGTGCACGCAGCAGTAGTCGAACTCGATGCCCTGGCCGATGCGGTTCGGACCGCCGCCGAGGATCATCACCTTGCGCCGGGTCGTGGGCGCCGCCTCGCACTCCTCCTCGTAGGTCGAGTAGAGGTAGGCGGTGGACGTGGCGAACTCCGCCGCGCACGTGTCGACGCGCTTGTAGACCGGCCGCACCCCGAGCTTGTGTCGGCGATGGCGAACCTCGGTCTCGGTCGTGCCGAGCACGTTCGCGAGCCGGCTGTCGGCGAACCCCTTGCGCTTGAGCTGGCGCATGCGCGACTCGTCGAGCGCAGTGAGCCCCTGCCCGGCGACCCTCGCCTCCTCGCGCACGAGGTCGTCGATCTGCACGAGGAACCACGGGTCGATGCGCGAGGCACGGTGGACCTCGTCCATCGACAGCCCGGCGCGGAACGCGTCCGCGACGTACCGCAGCCGGTCCGGGCCCGGCATGCGCAGTTCCTCGAGCAGCGCATTGCGCGCATCGTCGTCGGGCAGCGGCACCGTCGCGACCGGCGTGAGCCCGTCGATGCCGGTCTCGAGGCCGCGCAACGCCTTCTGCAGCGACTCCTGGAAGGTGCGGCCCATCGCCATCACCTCGCCCACGGACTTCATCTGCGTCGTCAGGCGCGCGTTGGCGCCCGGGAACTTCTCGAACGTGAAGCGCGGGATCTTGGTGACGACGTAGTCGATCGTCGGCTCGTACGATGCGGGCGTCGCCCCGCCCGTGATGTCGTTGCGCAGTTCGTCGAGCGTGTAACCCACCGCGAGTTTCGCCGCGACCTTCGCGATCGGAAAACCGGTCGCCTTCGAGGCGAGCGCCGACGAACGCGACACCCGCGGATTCATCTCGATCACCAGCATGCGGCCGTCGGTCGGGCTGATCGCGAACTGCACGTTCGAGCCGCCGCATTCGACCCCGATCTTGCGCAGCACCGCGATCGAGGCGTCGCGCATCAGCTGGTATTCCTTGTCGGTCAGCGTCTGCGCCGGCGCGACCGTGATCGAGTCGCCGGTGTGCACGCCCATCGGGTCGAGGTTCTCGATCGAACAGATGATGATGCAGTTGTCCGCCTTGTCACGGACCACCTCCATCTCGAACTCCTTCCAGCCGATCACCGCCTCCTCGAGCAGCACCTCGCTCGTGGGCGAGGCGTCGAGCCCGCGCGCGACGATCTGCTCGAACTCCTCGCGGTTGTATGCGATGCCGCCACCGCTGCCGCCGAGCGTGAACGAAGGCCGGATCACCGTCGGGAAACCGATCTCGGCCTGGATCGCGAGCGCCTCCTCCATGCTGTGCGCGACGCGCGAACGCGGGCACTCGAGCCCGATGTCGCGCATCGCGTTGCGGAACTGTTCGCGGTCCTCGGCCATGTCGATGGCCTCGCGCGACGCGGCGATCAGCTCGACGCCGAACTTCTCGAGCACGCCCTCGCGGACGAGGTCGAGCGCGCAGTTGAGCGCGGTCTGGCCGCCCATCGTCGGCAACAACGCACTCGGGCGTTCCTTCTCGATGATGCGCGCGACCGTGCGCCAGTTGATCGGCTCGATGTAGATCGCATCGGCCATCTCCGGGTCGGTCATGATCGTCGCGGGGTTCGAGTTGACCAGGATGACCCGATAGCCCTCCTCGCGCAGTGCCTTGCAGGCCTGCGCACCCGAGTAATCGAACTCGCACGCCTGGCCGATCACGATCGGGCCGGCGCCGATGATCAGGATGCTCTCGAGGTCGGTGCGCTTGGGCATTGCGTGAGGAACTCCGGGGTCAGACCGTCTTGCGCATGGGCGCCTGCACGCCCCGGCGCAGCATCGACTCGACGAACTGGGTGAACAGCGGTGTGAGGTCGCGCGGACCGGGGCTCGCCTCCGGGTGGCCCTGGAAGCTGAATGCGGGGCGGTCGGTGCAGGTGATGCCCTGCAGCGAGCCGTCGAACAGCGAACGGTGCGTGGCCTTCACGTTCGCGGGCAGCGTGGTCTCGTCGACAGCGAACCCGTGGTTCTGCGACGTGATCAGCACGCGCCCGGTCTCCAGTTCGAGCACCGGGTGGTTCGCGCCGTGGTGGCCGAACTTCATCTTGACCGTGCGCGCGCCAACGGCGAGGCCGAGCAGCTGGTGGCCGAGGCAGATGCCGAACACGGGCACCCCCTGGTCGAGGAACGCCTGGGTCGCCTCGATCGCGTAGGTGCAGGGCTCGGGGTCGCCCGGGCCGTTCGAGAGGAACACCCCGTCCGGGTTGAGCGCCATGGCCTCGTCGGCCGTCGTCTGCGCGGGCACGACGGTCATGCGGCAGCCGTGGTCCGCGAGCAGGCGCAGGATGTTGCGCTTCATGCCGTAGTCGTAGGCGACCACGTGCAGGCGCTGGCCCGCGCGTCGCTTCGGTCCCTGCTCGAGCGCCCAGTTCGTGCCTTCGTTCCACTGGTACGGGGCATCGGTGCAGACGACCTTCGCCAGGTCCATGCCCTTGAGTCCCGGGAAACGACGGGCCGCTTCGACGGCGAGGTCCGGACGCTGGGCGGCGTCGCCGGCGGCGATGCAGCCGGCCTGCGCACCCTTTTCGCGCAGGATCCGCGTGAGCCGGCGCGTGTCGATCTCCGCAATCGCGACCGTGTTGCGACGCTTGAGGAACTCGGGGAGCGGCTCGGTCGCGCGCCAGCTCGAGTGGAGCAGCGGCAAGTCGCGGATCACGAGCCCGGCGGCGTGCACGAGA
>DASUYI010000276.1:0-6354 GCA_036377475.1 Steroidobacteraceae bacterium
GAGCTTCTCGAGCAGGAAGAACAGCATGATCCCGAGCAGCAGCGCGAGGCCGACCCGGTGAGGCGCGTTCGGGCCGGCGGCGTCGAGCGCATGCGGGATCAGCCCGAGGAATGCCGCGCCGAGCAACGTGCCGGTCGCGAAGCTCACGAGGTGCGGCAGCAGCGCCGCGCGCCGGGCGGCGCCGAGTGTCAGGAAGAGGCCAGCCGCGACCGCGCTCAGCGCGCCGCTCAACGCCGTGAACGCGACGATCAACTGCAGTGTGGTCAAGGACGATCCGGTTCGAATTCTTGAGTGACGACTGTATCACGCAGTGCGTGTGGCTCCGCTCACGCGAGCCACGCCAGCGTCGCCATGCGGCCGGTGCGGCCACCGTCGCGTCGGAACGAAAAGAACTGTCCCGGCTCGGTGCTCGTGCAGTGACCACCGCCGCTCACGCTGCGGACACCCGCGCGTGCGAGCGCATTTCGCGCGAGGATATACAGGTCGGCCTGAAAGCGGTCGTTCGCGTTGGGCAGGAACGCGGCCACGTTCGCCGGGTCTTTCGCGACGGATGCATTGCGCACTTCCGCGCCGACTTCGAATGCGCCCTGTGCGATCGCGGGGCCGAGCCACGCGACCAGGTGCGACGGCACGCAGCGCAACGCCGCGATCGTCGCTTCGAGCACGCCGCCGACGAGACCGCGCCAGCCCGCGTGCGCGACGCCGACACGCGTACCGGCGCGATCGACGAACACGACGGGCAGGCAGTCGGCCGTCATGACGACACAGACACGGCCCGGTTCGAACGCCACGGCCGCGTCGGCACGCGGCGGGGCGGCGGCTGCCTCACCGGCGTGCTCCACGACGTCGATGCCGTGCACCTGCTCGAGCCAGAGCGGCTCCGACGGCAGCGCCGCGATGCGCCGCAGGATCGCGCGATTGGCCGCGACCGCGACCGGATCGTCGCCGACGTGCTGCGCGAGGTTGAAGCTCGCGTAGTTGCCGACGCTCACGCCGCCGTCCCGGCGCGTCGCGAGCGCACGCACGTTGACGGGCGCATCGGACCACTCGGGCAGCAGCCACGCGGTGCTCCGCGCGAGCGCGGTGCTCATGCGCGGGCGACCGTCGCGGCGTCGGCCGCGAGCCGTCCGAGCAGTTCCGTCAGGTCCGCGGGCAGCGCAGCGGCGACTTCGAGCGGCTTGCCCGTGATCGGATGTTCGAGCTTGAGTCGTGCCGCGTGCAGCGCCTGGCGCGGGAAATCGCGCAGGGCCTGCCGCAGTTGCTCGCTGCAGCCCTTGGGCAACGCCAGCCGCCCGCCGTACACCTTGTCACCGACGAGCGGATAGCCGATGTGCGCCAGGTGCACGCGGATCTGATGCGTGCGCCCGGTCTCGAGCTGCACGCGCACGTGCGTGTGCGCGCGGAAGCGACGGATCACGCGATAGTGCGAGACGGCCTCGCGGCCGCCCTCACGCACGCCGAAGCGCACGCGGTCGGTGGGGTGGCGGTCGATCGGCGCGTCGACCGTACCGCCGCCGGTCATCACACCGCGACAAACGGCTTCGTACTCGCGATGGACCGCGCGTTCCTCGAGCATGCGCACGAGCGCCGTGTGTGCGGGCAGCGTGCGCGCGACGATCAACAGCCCGCTCGTGTCCTTGTCCAGCCGGTGCACGATGCCGGCGCGTGGCAGCACCGCGAGGCGCGGATCGTGCGCGAGCAGCGCATTCTGCAACGTGCTGTCAGGGTTGCCCGCGCCCGGATGCACGACCAGGCCCGCGGGCTTGTCCAGGACCAGGACGTGCTCGTCCTCGTGCACGACGGTCAGCGGTATCGACTGGGGTCGAGCCGTCCCTTCTTCCGGCAGCGTCGCGGCGACTTCGACCTGCTCGCCGCCGAACACCTTGTCGCGCGGCCGGCGCGCACCGCCGTCGACGAGGACTTCGCCCGACTCGATCCACGACTTCAGGCGACTGCGCGAGTAGTCCGGCAGCAGCGTCGCCAGCGCCTGGTCGAGCCGCTGGCCCGCCTGGGTGTCCGGTATTTGCAGGCTCAGGCGCACGGTGGAATTCGTCATGGGGGCGAATTCTATATACTTCGCGTTTGCCCGCAGGCTCTGGCCAGGACCTTCCCGCATGCCCGTCGCCCCGCTGAAACGCGCCCTCGTCTTGACCGCGTTGTTCGTGGCATTCGCCACCACGGCGGGCTGCGGCACGTTCGGGTGGGGTGGCGACGACGAAGAAGAGTTCGCGAGGGACTCGCCCGAGCAGATCTACCGCGACGCACGCAAGGACGTCCGCACGGGCAACTATGCGGCGGCGATCGCCCGGTACGAGTTGCTCGAGGCGCGGTTTCCATTCAGCGACCAGGCCAAGCAGGGCCAGCTCGACCTGCTCTACGCCTACTACAAGAACCGCGCTGGCGAATCGGCGGTCGACCAGGCAGACCAGTTCATACGCGAGAACCCGACGCACCCGCGCGTCGACTATGCGCATTACATCCGCGGCCTCGTGTACTTCGAGTCAGGCCTGTCCTGGCTCGAGCGCGTGTTCAAGACGGATCTCGCCCAGCGTCCGCCCTCCGAGGCCCGGAAGTCGTTCCAGGCCTTCCAGACGCTCGTGCAGCAGTTCCCCAAGAGCCCGTACGCCGCCGATGCACGCCAGCGCATGGTGTACCTGCGCAACCGGCTCGCCGATTACGAGGTCGAGGTCGCGCGCTTCTACCTCGAGCGCGAAGCCTTCGTCGGCGCCGCCAACCGGGCGCGCGGCGTGATCGAGTCGTACGACGGCGCGCCGGCCGTGGACGACGCGCTTCAGGTGCTCGCGCAGGCCTATCGCCGACTCGGCGTCGACGACCTCGCGCAGGTCGCCGACAACGTGCGCAAGGGCAACGTGACGCCCGACCGGATCCCGGGCCAGGACGACCGCTCGTCCTCGAAGGCGAAAAAAGACGACGACCCCTGGTGGCGTTTCTGGAATTGACGTTTCACGGGGACTCGGTCGTTCCAGCGGCGTAGCTGCACCATAAGTTACTGATTTTTGTTTGAAATGCCCCGCTTTGGTGCGGGCAGCGACGCATTTCACCTGCTGTCGCCAATTCCAGACAATCCTGCACCTCCCGGTCATGTTGCACCGCACCTAGAATCGCGGGCGCTTTACCCCGGGTGGATGATGAAACAGCTGTCGGGACTCCTGATCGTAGCCCTGTTCGCACTGTTGACGGTGGCCGCCTGGGGTTTGGCCAATCGCCCGACTTCCGAACCGGCGTGGCCGCGGACCATCCAGGGGTTCGCATTCCAGCCGTACCAGAAGGACCAGGACGCCATCGCCGGCGAGGAGCCGACGGTGAGCCAGATCGCGGGCGACCTGAAACTGCTCGCGGGTACGACGCATGCCGTGCGGACCTACAGCAGCCTCGGCACGCTGGGGTCGGTTCCGGCCCTGGCCGCCGCGCACGGCATCAGCGTCACGCTCGGGGCCTGGATCGGCATCGACCGCGAGATCAACGCGCGGGAAGTCGAAGCCGTGATCCGGCTGGCCAATCTTCACCGTAACGTCACCCGCATCGTCGTCGGCAACGAAGCCGTGCTGCGCGGCGACCTGCCGATCGAGGACCTGATGGCGCACCTCGACCGCGTGCGCGCCGCGACCCGCCAGCCGGTGAGCACGGCGGAGCCCTGGAACGTCTGGCTCGAGAAGCCCGAACTCGTGGAGCACGTCGACTACCTCGCGGTGCACATGCTCCCCTACTGGGAAGGCAAGGACGTCGAGCAGGCCGTTGCGCACGTCGCCAGCAAGCTGGGCGAGCTGCGCGTCACGTACCCCGGCAAGCCGATCGTCATCGCGGAGGTAGGCTGGCCCAGCGACGGTCGCACGCGCGAGTCGGCCGTGGCGTCGGTGGCCCATCAGGCGCTGTTCCTGCGCCGCTTCCTCGATTTCGCCGAAGGCGAACGGCTCGAGTACTTCGTCATGGAAGCATTCGACCAACCGTGGAAGGAAGCCGCTGAAGGCAAGGCGGGGGCGTACTGGGGCGTCTACGATGCCGACCGCGACCAGAAGTTCGCGTTTCGCGCGCCCATCGTGCGCGTGCCGGAGTGGCACGTGCTCGCGGCGGCCTCCGTGCTCACGGCTGCGTTCATGCTCTGGCTGTTCTATTTCCACAGCCACACGCTGCGCAATCGCGGCCGCAGTTTCCTGGCCGTGGTCGTCTACGCGACGGCGACGATGGTCGTCTGGACGCTGTACGACTTCTCGCAGCAGTACCTGACCGTCGGCAGCGTGCTCGTCGGCGCGGTGCTGATCGTCGGCATGCTCGGCGTGATCGCGGTGCTCTTCGCCGAAGCCCACGAGTGGGCGGAAGCCCACTGGGTCACGACGCACCCGCGGCTGTTCCAGCCGCGCCGCGTGCCGGACGCCGAGCTGCCGAAGGTTTCGATCCACGTCCCGGCGTACAACGAGCCGCCGAACATGCTGATCGAGACGCTCGACGCGCTCGCGGCGCTCGACTACCCGGACTTCGAAGTGCTGGTCATCGACAACAACACGGTCGATGAATCCGTCTGGCGACCCGTCGAGGCGCACTGCGCGAAGCTCGGCGCCCGATTCCGGTTCTTCCACGTCGCGCCGCTCGCGGGATTCAAGGCGGGGGCGCTCAACTTCGCGCTGCGCCACACGGCGCCCGACGTCCGGACCATCGCGGTGATCGATGCGGACTACATCGTGCGACCTGACTGGCTGCGCGACCTCGTGCCCGCATTCTCCAACCCGCGCACGGGCATCGTGCAGGCGCCGCAGGACTACCGCGACGCGCACGAGAGCGCGTTCAAGGCCATGTGCCACGCGGAATACCGCGGCTTCTTCCACATCGGCATGGTCACGCGCAACGAGCGCAACGCGATCATCCAGCACGGCACGATGACGATCGTCCGGCGCGAACTGCTCGAGCGCGTCGGCTGGGCCGAGTGGTGCATCACCGAGGACGCCGAGCTCGGGTTGCGCATCTTCGACGAAGGCTACGAGGCCACGTACGTGGACCAGAGCTATGGTCGCGGCGTGATGCCCGACACGTTCCTGGACTTCAAGAAGCAGCGCTCGCGCTGGGCCTTCGGCGCGATGCAGATCATGCGCGCACACGCGACCGCGCTGTTCCGCGGCCGCGACACCGGTCTCACGCCGGGGCAGCGTTACCACTTCATCGCGGGCTGGCTGCCGTGGCTCGCCGACGGCTTCAACCTGCTGGTCAACTGCGCCGCGCTCGCGTGGTCGCTCGTGATGGTCGCATTCCCGCGCCACGTCGAGCCGCCGCTGCTGATGTTCTCGGTGCTGCCGTTGTCGCTGTTCGTGTTCAAGCTCGCCAAGCTGCTGCACCTCTACCGGACCCGTGTCGGCGCGAACCTGCGCCAGACGGTGTCCGCGGCGCTGGCCGGACTGAGCCTGTCGCACACGATCGGCACAGCGATGCTGAGCGGGCTCGTCAATCGCGACCAGCCGTTCTTCCGCACGCCCAAGCGTGCGGCGCGACACGCCTGGCTGCAGGGCCTCGCCGCAGCCCGCGAGGAAGCGTTCCTGGCGTTGGGACTCTGGTTCGCGGCATTCGCGGTGTCGCACATCCCCGAGGTGGACGGCAGCTTGACCGGCCTCGTCGGCAGCCCGGACCTCTCGGTGTGGGTCGCCGTGCTGTTGATCCAGTCGATACCGTATGCCGCGGCGGTCGTGCTCTCGGTCGTGAGCTGCCTCGAGCTGCCCGGCACCTGGATCGGTGAGGCGGGCGCCCGGCCGGTCCTGTCGACCGAACCTTCCACGATGCTCGAGCCGGTGCCGGCGGATAACAATGGCGGGCCCCTCCCCGTCACCGCCAAGCTCGACTCCGTGAAGTGAACGCAATCCCGGATCCCGCGTCCCAGAACCCGATCGCATCCAGCGCAGCCGAGGCCGCCCTCGATCCGCCGCCGCGGCTGCGCGAGATTCCCTACAACTACACGTCGTTCTCCGATCGCGAGATCGTGATCCGGCTGCTCGGGCCCGAGGGCTGGGCTCTGCTCGACGACCTGCGTGCCGAGCGTCGCACGGGTCGCTCGGCGCGCATGCTCTACGAGGTGTTCGGCGACATCTGGGTCGTGCGCCGCAACCCGTACCTCGAACAGGACCTGCTCGACAACCCGCGCCGGCGCGAACAGCTGATCGAGGCACTGCACCATCGCCTGGGCGACATCGAGAAGCGTCGCGATACGCGCGACCCGGTGCGCGACGCGAAGGTCGGTCGCCTGCTCGAAGCCGCGCGGCGTGCCGTCGCGGAGTTCGCCGGTTCGTTCGCGCAGGTCGAAGCGCTGCGACGCAAGGCGCGCCGCGCCTTCTCGCGCCACACGCGCGACGACAA
>DASUYI010000277.1:0-2992 GCA_036377475.1 Steroidobacteraceae bacterium
GGAACCGGCCGAGAAAGCGGCGATGTTCAAGATCGTCGCCGAGATCGCCGACCCGACGCTGGTCCCCGAGTTGCTGAGCCGCGTCGAAGGCAAGGACCCCGTTGCCCGCACGCACATCATCAACATCCTGGCGCGCTTCAACCAGCCCGAAGTCGCACAGGCGCTCGCGGGGCAGCTCAAGGACACGAACAAGTTCGTGCGCCAGGCCGTGCTCAACGCGCTCTCCGGCATGGGCGCGAATGCGGACGTCGGCCTGCTCTGCGAAGTGCTGCGCGACCCCGACGTCGAGACGCAGCAGAAGGCGATCGATGCCGTCGTGCGCGCGAACCATCCCGACACGATCCGCTACCTGATCGGCATCCTGCGCGACGAGCAGGAGAGCACGCGGCGCGCCGCGGTCGAGGTGCTCAACGAGATCGGCACGCCGGCGCACATCAAGCACCTGCTGCAGTCGATCAAGGACGACGACTGGTGGGTGCGCAGCCGTGCCGCGGACGCCCTGGCCAAGATCGGCGGGCCGCGCGTGATCGAGGCCGCGCTCGGCCTGATCCGCGACCAGGACGAGGACGTGCGCCGGGCCGCCATCGAGATCCTGAACCAGACCAAGGACGAGCGCGCGGTCGATTTCCTGATCGAGGCCACCCGCGACCCGGACTGGTGGGTGCGCGAGCGCGCGGTGGATGCGCTGGCCGAGATCGGCAGCACGCGCGCCCTCCCGGCGCTGACGGCGCTGCTGGATACGGCCGACGACCGCTCGCTGCCGACGATCGTGCGTGCGCTCGGCAAGCTCGGCAACGCCTCCATGGTCCCGAGGCTCATGCCGCTGCTCGAAAGCTCCGCGAAGGAGGTGCGGCTCGAGGTGATCACCGCGCTGGCGCGACTCGTCGACGACCGCACGGCCGACGTCGTGCGCGCGAGGCTCGAGTCGACCGGCTCCGAAGGCCGCGACGCGACGGTCAGCCACGCAGCGATGCGCGCGGTGGAGGACCTCGATGCGCGCTTTTCGACCGGCGTACGCGAGACGCAGCGAGCCGAGCGCATGGCAGAGCCTTCGCGGACGCTGCTCGCCGAGCAGCCCGACTTCGACGGCCTGGCCCGACAGGCCGCGCAGCAGCGTCTCGACATCTCGAGCCTCAAGCCCGGCGACGTGCTCGAGGGCCGCTACAAGTACATCCAGCGCATCGGCAAGGGCGCGTTCGGCACGGTGCTGCTGATGGAAGACGCCGTCGTCGACGAGCGCCTCGTGCTCAAGTTCCTGAACCCGAACGTCTCCCAGGACGAGGAGATGATGAAGCGGTTCGTGCACGAGCTGCGCTACTCGCGCAAGATCACGCACCGCAACGTCATCCGCATCTACGATTTCCTGTTCATCCGCGGCAACTATGCGATCTCGATGGAGTACTTCCCGTCGCACACGCTCGGGAACGAGATCGGCGACAAGCCGCTGCCGCTCGCCAAGGCGGTCCGATTCTCGATGGACGTCGCCACGGGCATGGCGGTCGCGCACCAGTCGGGCATCATCCACCGCGACCTCAAGCCTGCGAACGTGCTGATCGACGAAACGGGGCTCGTCAAGATCGTCGACTTCGGCGTCGCGGCCGCGCAGCACCAGGGCGACACTCAGCTCACCAAGACCGGCTACGTGATCGGCTCGCCCAAGTACATGGCGCCGGAACAGATCCTCGGCAAGAAGGTCGACGAGCGCGCCGACATCTACTCGCTCGGCGTCATCCTCTATGAGATGCTGACCGGCGAACCGCCGTACCACCGCGGCGACCACATGGCCGTCATGTACCAGCACGTCCAGGGCAAGGCGAAGCCGCCGATCGAGGTCAATCCCGAGATCCCGCCCGGACTCTCGGAAATCGTGACGCGCGCCATGGCCGTGGACAAGACCCGGCGCTTCCAGACCATGGACGAGCTACGCTCGGCCCTCGAACGCTACCTCTGAGGTCTCCCGCTTGGCACGCATCGACGCCTTCCTGAAGCTCGGCGCCTCTCAGGGCTGTTCCGACGTGCACCTCGCGGTCGGCGTGCCGCCGATGCTGCGCATGAACGGCGAGCTGCTGCCGATCAAGTTCCGCAACCTGCAGGAAGCGGAACTCGAGAGCTACGTGACCGAGATCCTGTCGCCCACGCATCAGGAGAAGTTCCGCAAAGGCCACGACATCGACTTCTCGTACGTCTCGGAGGACAACAACCGTTTCCGCGTCAACGTGTTCCACAAGGACACGGGGGTCGGTGCGGTCTTTCGCACGATCCCGAGCGACGTGCCGTCCCTCGACTCGCTGAACCTGCCGCCCGTCGTCAGGAAGTTCTGCGATTTCCACCAGGGCATGGTGCTGGTGACCGGTTCGACCGGCACGGGCAAGTCGACGACGCTGGCCGCGATGATCGACCACCTGAACCAGACGCGCCGGCTCAACATCATCAGCCTCGAGGACCCGATCGAGTTCGTCCACCGCAGCAAGCAGTCGCAGGTGGTCCAGCGCGAGCTGCACACGCACCTGCCTTCGTTCGCGGAGGGCGTCCGGGCCGCGATGCGCGAGGACCCTGACGTGATCCTCGTGGGCGAGCTCCGCGACGCCGACACCGTGCGCTGGGCGATGACGGCCGCCGAAACCGGTCACCTCGTGCTCGGCACGCTGCACACGACGAGTGCCGTGAAGACGATCGACCGCATCGTCGACGCGCTGCCGGCCGAGGAGCGCGAGCAGACCAAGGGCTTCCTGTCGCAGAGCCTGCTCGGCGTCGTCACGCAGATCCTCGTGCGCACGCCCGACCTGCGCGGCCGCAAGGCCATCTGCGAGGTCATGGTCATGAACCGCGCGATCGGCAAGCTGATCACCACCGAGCAGACCCACATGATCCCGTCGCAGCTGCAGACCGGGCGCGACGTCGGTATGCAGACCCTCGACCAGGCGCTGCTCGCGGCGATCCAGGCCCGGGACGTCGACCCCGAAGACGCCTTCAACTACGCCGTCGACAAGCG